>ONEP01000091.1 GCA_900316875.1 Candidatus Ruminimicrobium bovinum | reverse complement strand
GTTATATCGTTACTTGAATAATTTGAAAGGCCTCTTGCAATTTCTATGTTATGTTGTTCTATAGGGTCTAAAACCATTATACTTATTGTATCACCCCTTGAAAAATTGCCGTTGCAATTTATAATTCCGGAAGCCAATAAACTTTTATTTTTATCTCTTATTGCTATTGTTGCATTGTTATCAATTATAACAAAACCTTTTGTTTTTTTACCGAAAGCTATCCAACTTTTTTTTGATTGCAATTTTCTGCTCGGTAAAATTTCGGTTCCTATTGAATTACCGTTAACAGCTTGTAAAATCAAATCCAACTTTGTTCCGTTTGTAATAAATGTTTTTATTCCGGAACTTGCAGCTATTTTTGCGGCAATCAATTTTGTTTTCATACCGCCGGTTCCTTTTCCGCTGCTTGAATGAGGGCTTGCAATTTCAAGAAGTTCGTCGGTAATTTTTGTAATCTGTTTTATAATTTTTGATTTTTTCGGAATACCTTCATAAAGTCCGTCGACATCGGTTAAAATAAACAACATATCGGCCTGAACAGATGATGCAACTATTGCACTTAAAGTATCATTATCACCGAAATTTATTTCGTCAACGGAAACGGTATCGTTTTCATTAATAATCGGAATAATGTTTTTCCTTAATAAAAGTTCGTTTATTGAATTTCTTATATTGATATAGTGTTGTCTGTCATCAAAGTCATACCTTGTAAGAAGCATTTGTGCCACCGCTAAATTTAAAGGTTCAAAGGCCTGCCTGTATGCCTGCATTATCAACGGTTGTCCTACGGAAGCAAGTGCCTGTTTTTGCCTTAACAATTTCGGCTTTTTTGTTAAATTCAAATAACCGAGCCCTGCACCTATTGCACCGGAACTTACCAATATAATATCAATATCTTTTTGCTTTTTTATTTTTGATATTTCATTTGCAAAAGAATTAATATAACTTAAATTTAATTTTCCGTTTTTATCGGTAAGTGTGCTTGTTCCTATTTTTATTACTATTTTCATAAAACCTCTTATTTAAAATAAGCTCTTCCCGGACGAATTACAAGAACCTGATTAACATTTAAATATTTTTGTTTCTTTAATTTAGGATTATCCTCTTTTATGCTTTTAACGGTAGTTTTATATTTTGCTGCAAGTTTTTCAATATAATCGCCTTTTTTTACTTTATGGCGAACAAAACCCGGGCTCGGGTTTAAGTCCTTTTCTTTATTTATATTTTCCAAAAAAGTGCTTTGGCTGCCTAACGGAAGTTTTAATTCAAAATTTTTATATCCGTGCGGAGTGCACCATGCCAACAATGCCGGGTTTAATTCTCTTATAACATCTACTGTGGTTTCGGCACATTTTGCAATTATTTTTAAATCTATTACTTTATTTATTAAAACTATGTCGTATTCTTCCGGTTCCTGATAGTTTATATCTTCAAAGCCGTATTCTTGCGGATTTTGTGCAATTTTAACGGCAACAATAAACTGCGGAACATAATTTTGTGTTTCTTTGGGAATTGCTTTTCTTTTACTCATTTCCAAAGCCGAAGGTGAATTTGAAAATTTTAAATCTCTTAATATTCCGTATTCTCCTCTGTTATATGCGGCAAGCGCCAAATGCCAATCGTTAAACATTGCATATAATTGTTTTAAATATTTTGCTGCGGCTTTAGTTGCTTTAACCGGATCTTTTCTTTCATCTATCCAATAATTTATTTGCAATCCCAAGGCACGTCCCCTGTGTGCCATTATTTGCCACAATCCTACGGCTTTTGCCCTTGATACCGTATTGTTATTAAATAAACTTTCTATTATCGGTAAATATTGTAACTCTTGAGGAAGATTATATTCTTTTAAAACATCTTTTATCATTTTTGAATATTTGCCGCTTCTTTCAAGTGCTGCTTTTACCCTTTCTTTACCTTGTCCTGTTGTATATACGGTCATCCATTTATCCAATATTTCTTCGTCATATTCCAAAGAAATTTCATTTTTGTTAAATTTATTCGGAACTTTTTCTTTATATTCGATGTCGTTTATCATTTTTATTTTATTCATCACTCTTTCAAAATCGGATAACAATAAAGTTACCGTTGTTTCATCAATATCTAATTCTTTCAATTTATCCAAAAACAAATTATAGTTTTGTTTTGTCCCTTCATAATCGTTTGCATCGTATGCAGCTATTGCCTTTTGAAGAACTTCATCGGTTTTTAAAATTTTATCTTTTGTATTTGTATCTTTTCTGTTTTGAATTTCGGTTGCGATTATCTCTTCCTGTTGTTCAATATTTTGTGCAAAAATATTAGAAATAAAGAAACAGAAAAAAAGAAGTAAGATAATAAGTTTATTAACTACAGCAGAAAGTAACCAATTGTGACACTGAGTGCAATAAAGAAAATTTTTAAAAGAAACAATATACCTGACTGATTTAAGTATTGAAAATTTTAAATTCATAATGTTATGTTTTTTAAGTTTTGTAAAGCTTCCGTAGGGTTTTTTGCTGCAAAAATTGAATTACCGCTTACCAAAACATCTGCACCTGCTTTAAGGCATTGTTTTGCGGTTTCAACATTAATACCGCCGTCAACTTCTATAAGGCAGTTATATTTATTTACATCTATCAAATTTCTTAGTTGTGTTATTTTAGGCAGCATATCCGCCATAAAACTTTGTCCGCCGAAACCGGGTTCTACCGTCATAACCAAAACAACATCGGTTATAGGTAAAATATCCTTTATTGCTTCAACCGAAGTTTTCGGTTTTATTGAAACTCCTGCTTTAATACCGGATTTTTTTATTGTTTCAAGCAACACTTTTTTATCGGTTAAAACTTCCTGATGAAAAACTATTAAATCCGCTCCCGCTTTATAAAAATTTTCCCAATATTTTTCGGGTTCGGAAATCATTAAGTGAACATCAAAAAATAATTTAGAATATTTTTTTATATTTTTAACTACACCGGGACCTATTGTAATGTTAGGAACAAAATGACCGTCCATAACGTCAATGTGTAACCAATCGGCGCCGGTATTTTCCACAAGGGCAATATCTTTTTGTAAATTTGCGAAATTTGCCGACAATATTGAAGGTGCTATTAAATATTTTTTCATTTGTTTTCCAATTCCATAGTTTCAATTGAAACATTATTTATAAATACTTTTACCGACGCTTTACCTTGAGTTTTAACCGGAATAGAAATTACGGACCCCGGCTTCCTGACACCGTTAAAAATATCTTTTTCACCTCTGTCGTCAACTAAAATCAAACGAACTCTTTTGCTGTCACCGGTTTCCGGCAATGTATATGTTACAACCTGTTCCTTCTGTTCAAAAACACTTTTGGAATCGCCTATATAAAAAGTGACTTTTGCATTTGCGGTTAATTTTTCATCCGGCATAGGAGCTTGATTGAAAATAAATCCCGGGTCTGCAAGTTTTGTTTGTTGTTCAATTACGGAAACTTCATAACCGTTATCCATTGCCCATTGTTTTGCTTCCTCACCGGATTTGCCTATCCAGTCAAACATAAGAACATCTCCGTTTGTAGGTGCTCCGTTTGAAACGATAACGTTAACGGTTGTTTCTTTTTCAACAGTCGAACCGGCAACGGGGTCCTGTTGCAAAACAACACCTTCTTCATATTTGACGGATGCTTTTTTTGTAAGTTCCCCCAAAACAAGTCCGGATGCTCTTAACAAAATAGTTGCCGAACGAATGGTTTCTCCGGTTAAATTGGGAACATAAACTATTTCACCGCCCATACTGACTGTTATTCTTATGGTTTTACCTTCTTTTACGTTTGTTCCGGCAGGAGGGAACTGTCTTATCACAACACCGCTGGGAACATCCTGGTTATATTCGGCATCTTCTTTTATCATTGCCAATTTTGCTTGGGAAAGGGCTTCCAAACTGTCAATTAAAGTTTTGCCTTGCAAATCCGGAACCAAAACTTCACCTGTTTCTCTTACAAAAGAACTCATCACGGCATTTATTGCATAATAACCTAACCCTGCAAGAACCGCTAAAACAAAAATAATTTTTAATAAAATAATAAATAATTTTTTCATAATTAAAGTATCCCGTAAAATTTATATTATATCAAATTAACTTCCATATATTGTATAATATTGAAAATAATATTGAAAATGAAGGTGCTAAATTGCAAATTTGGAACATTTTTAAACAAAATATAATTGAAAACAAGCTTGTTGTTACGGGTGATAAAATTTTATTGGCGGTTTCCGGCGGTCCGGATTCGGTTGTAATGGCAGACCTTTTTAATAAGTTAAAAAACATATTACGAATAGAGTTTTTAATAGTTAATTTCAATCATAAACTCAGAAAAGAATCCGAAAAAGAAACAGAGCTTGTTTATTCCTTGGCAAACAGATATAAAGTAAAATTTATTTCAAAAACCATTGCAACAAAAAAATATGCTTCTTCAAATAAAATATCAATAGAAGCTGCAGGCAGGCAATTAAGATATAAATATCTTGAAGAAATAGCAAAACAAAATAAATGTAATAAAATAGCAACGGCTCATAATATGAATGACAATGCCGAAACCGTTTTAATGTGGCTTATACGGGGGACCGGTACTAACGGTTTGTCAGGTATTCCTTGTGAAAGAAAAATAGGTAAAAATTTATCAATAATCCGTCCGTTATTGGCAATAAACAGAGAGCTTATTGAAGAACATATCAAAAAAAATAATTTAAAATGCAGTATAGATAAATCCAATTTTTCACTCGACTATACAAGGAATAAAATAAGACTCGGTATAATTCCGGAACTTAAAAAAATAAATCCGCTTGTTGTAAAACATATTTATGAACTTTCAAATATTATTCGTAACCAAAATTTATATTTGGAAGATAAAATTAAAAGCTTTATCGGTAAAAATATAACAAAACAAAAAAATAAAATAACTTTAAACATAAAAACTTTTTCAAAAAAAAGTAAATTTTTGCAATATATGATTTTACGTGAAATTTTACCCGATAAAAAAAGAGCCGTTCAAATAAAAAGTATTATTAAATTTATCAATGATAAAAAACAGTTAAATTATAAACTTTCAAAAAATTGGTCTGCAGTAAAAACAAAACAAAATATCATTTTAAAATCCGTTCAATAATTTTGAAAATGAAATTATTTTTATTAAATGAATTTTAATTTTCTTTAATTTAATAGTATAATATTAAGGATAGTATTTTGAAAGGCAGTATTAAATTTGTCATTAAAAAATTATAAATTAATTTTTTTAAGGAAAATAAATTGTTAAGTTCCGAAATTTTATCAAAAATAAAAAAAATAGAACTAAGGTCAAAAAAACTTGTCGATGATGTTTTTTCGGGTAAATATCACAGTGTTTTTAAAGGACAGGGGCTGGAATTCAGTGAAGTAAGAGAATATGTTCCGGGCGATGATATAAGAAGAATATCCTGGACCGTTACAGCCAGGCGTGATAAAGCATATATTAAAAAATATGACGAGGAAAGAGAACAAACCGTTATGTTTGTTACCGATTTAAGTGCTTCCGGAACGTTCGGAAGCAGTGACAAAACAAAAAACGATTTGATAGCCGAACTTACTGCCGTTCTTGCATTTTCCGCATTAAAAAATAATGACAAAGCGGGACTGCTTGCTTTTACCGACATTATTGAACAATATGTTAAGCCGCAAAAAAACAGAAAACATATTTTACGGCTTATAGATGTAATACTGAGTTATAAACCTAAAAATACAAAAACAAATATTGAAAATGCCCTTCAATATTTGAATAAACTTTGTAAAAGGAAAGCACTTATTTTTTTAATATCGGATTTTCAAGACAAAAATTTTGATAAATTATTAAAAGCTACAGCCAACAAACACGATTTGGTTTGTGTTAAAATTACAGACCCCAAAGAAACCGAAATTCCAAAAAAAGGAATATTTACTTTACAAGATGGCGAAACCGGTATGCTTATTGATGTTGATTTTGCTTCAAAAGAAGTTCAGACGGAATATTATAAAAATTTTAACGAACATGAAAATTATTTAAACGATACTTTTAAAACGGCTAAGGCCGATGTGATAGATATACGAACGGATAAACCTTATATAATAGAACTTATAAAGTTTTTTAAGAGCAGGGAAACAAAAGTATTAAAAAAATATTAAAATGAAAAAATTATTAATTTTATTATTATTGTTTTTTGTATCAAACATATTTGCTTTTGACGAAACTTTTGAGCCGAAAGAAAATTTAACCGTAGGTGACAGAGCCGTATTATCCGTAAAAGCAAACGGTTTAACACTTGACAGTTTGGATAAAGAAAAATTGTCCGGTTTAAATTTCGGTGATTTTGAATTGCTTGATATAAAACAGGGTACGAATGGTGCAGTTGATTTTGTTTTAACAAGTTTTAAAGCGGGTAAAGTTGAATTATTATCCGTTGATATTCCTTACATTGTAAACGGCGACAGCAAATTCATTAAAACAACGGCACTTCCAATAGAAATAAAAAGTGTTATGGACCCGCAGAAACCAAGTTCCGATATAGCCGATATTAAAGGTATTTTTGTTTACGGACACGGTATAAGTTGGTATTTAGTTTTATTATTGATATTTGTATTGATTGCAGTAACAGGTTACCTTATATACCTTTATATCAAAAAAAGAAACAGAAAACCTACACGGGAAGAAATTATTATGGCAATACCGCCGAAAGAATATGCAATAAGTCAGCTTGAAAAGTTAAAGGAAGAAAATCTTATAGAAAAAGGACAAATAAAAGAATATTATGACAAGCTATCGGATATTTTGAGATTTTACGTTTCAAGGGTATATCAAATAGACGGTATGGAAAAAACTACAACGGAATTATATCATTTGTTAAAAAATTATGCTCCGGCGGATTTTAACAGAGATTTAAAACAATACTTAATAGCATGCGATTTTGTTAAATTTGCAAAAGTTGTTCCGTCCGAACAAGATATGCAGGACGATTTTGTAAAAGCAAAAGGATTTGTGGAAAGAATATGAGATTTTTATATGTTTACTTACTTGCTTTAATACCGGTAATTTTTATTTTGTTTTTCTTAAAGGAAAAATATTATAAAAAAACTACCGTTAAATTTTCTTCCGTTTCTTATTTTAACAACAAAAAGAGTTTACGTGTAAAATTTCTGTGGCTCCCGAGTTTATTTATTTTGTTGGGGTTAAGCTTTTGCATTGCCGCACTTGCAAGGCCGCAAAGCTCGTCAAAATATGAAACTTTTTTTGCCGAAGGTATAGATATTATGCTTGTTATGGATACATCAACAAGTATGCAGGCAATAGACCCTTCGGCTAATATTTCAAGAATAGATTCGGCAAAACAACAAGCCAAAAATTTTATATTAAAAAGAGTAAACGACAGAATAGGTATAGTGGTTTTCAGCAGCATAGCATTTACACAATGTCCGCTTACGCTTGATAAAGATGCTTTAATAAATTTTGTTAATTCCATTGATACCGATATAACAAAAGCCGACGGAACGGCTATCGGCAGTGCATTGGCAACGGCAGTTAACAGATTGTCTAAAATAGAAGCAAAAAGCAAAGTTATTATTTTATTAACCGACGGTAATAATAATTCCGGTGAAATAGATCCGCTTGTTGCCGCACAACTTGCAAAAGATACAAATATAAAAGTTTATACCGTAGGTATCGGAAGCACTAAAGATTACTATATAATTAACGATTCTTTTTTCGGTTCAAGGCGAATACAGGCACAAGATGACCTAAACGAAATATTATTAAAAGAAATAGCAAAAAAAGCCGACGGAGAATATTTTGCAGCTAAAACTTCAAAAGGTTTGGAAAATGCTTTTGACAGCATAGATAAATTGGAAAAAACAAAACAGGAATGGACAAAGTCGGTAAATTATAACGAACAGTATTTAAAATTTTTAATACCCGGTTTTTGGCTTTTGGTATTGGGATTTTTATTAAGAAGAACTGTTTTTAAAAGGTTACCTTAACAATGTTTGAACATTTTTCATGGCTTTTAGGATTATTTGCCGTAATATTTATTTTATTGATAATTTATGTTATTACATATAAATTATCATCAAAAACAATCTGTAATTTTACAAGTAATTTTTCTTTAATAAATATAAACTTTAAAAGAAATTTACTTAAAAATATTTGTTTCTTTTTGGCTTTAATTTTTATTGCATTTGCAATAGCCCGTCCTAAATGGGGTTTAAAGCAGGTTGAGGCAAAAAGTTTATCAAGTGATATTGTTATAGCAATAGATGTTTCAAACAGTATGTTAGCACAGGATTTAAAGCCCGACAGATTAACACGTGCAAAGATGGTATTTAAGGATTTAACCGAACATTTGAAAGGGCAAAGAATAGGTTTAATTGCTTTTGCCGGTAAAGCATATTGGCAATGTCCGTTAACTTCGGATATGAAAGTATTTGAAATGTTTTTATCTTTGCTTGATACCGATACCGTTCCTTTTGCCGGAACCGATATCGCCGCGGCAATAAATTTGGCATGTAAAAGTTTGGAAAAAATTCCTTCAAACACAAAAGCGGTAATAATTATTACCGACGGTGAAGATTTGGAAGGTAACATTAAAGAAGCAATTGATTTTGCAACAGAAAGCCAAACTAAAATTTTTACAATAGGTATAGGAACAGATAAAGGTGAACCGATACCTACTTATGAAAACGGACAATTTAAAGAATATTTAAAAGATGAAAAAGGTAAAACCGTTATTACAAAACTTGATTCTGCAACATTGGAAAACATTGCAACGGCAACCGGCGGAAAATATTATAATTTAAACCAAAATCCTACATTAACCGGTTTGGTCGGCAAACTTAATAAACTTGATAAAACGGAAGGCACATCAAATATTTTCAATAATTTGGAAGACAGGTTTTATTATCCGTTAACAATCGGAATAATTTTCCTTTTAATATTTTTATTTATTCCGGTAAGAAGTAAGGACAAATAAAAAATGAAACAGATATTATTTATATTATTTATGTTATTGTTTGTAACCGTTTCTTATGCGGATGAAACACTGTATAAAGGTTCAAAACTTTATCAAAAACAAAAATTTAACGAAGCCGTTGAAAAATTTCAGCAAGCTCAAAAAGAAAACCCCGATGACCCGATTATTAATTATAACTTGGCTTCTTCTTATTACAGAATAGGCGATTATGATAAAGCTTTGGAATGTTATGATACTGCTTTAAAAAATTCAAAAGATATAAAGTTTAAAAGTACCGTTTTATATAATATGGGCAACTGTTGTTACAGAAAGCAGGATAACGATAAAGCAATGCAGTATTATAAGGAAGCTTTAAAACTTAACAGTTCCGATATTGCCGCAAAACATAATGTTGAATTTTTACAGAGTGACCAAAGTAAACAGCAGCAACAAAATAATAAGGATAATAAAGATAACAAAAACGACAAAAACAATCAGCAAAACCAACAAAATCAGCAGAATAATAAAGACAACAAAGATAAAAACAAAGATAATCAAAATAATGATAAACAAGATAAAGATGACAAAAACAATGATGATAAAAATCAACAGGATAAAGATAAAAACGGTAACGATAAAAATGATAATGACAAAAATCAAAACAAAGATAATAAGGATAACGGGCAGGATAAGCAAAACAATAATGACAAACAAAAGCAAAATAAAAACCAACATTTGTTAGACTATTTTGATAAACAGGATAAACAAAACCAAGGCAAAGCAAAGGATTATGTTCCCGTTAAAGCCAATAAAAAAGGAAAAAATTGGTGAACTGTATGAAATTAAAAAAATTATTTTTTTCATGTTTAGTTTGTATTTTTATATTCGTGTTTGCATTTGCGGATAATTTGCAAATGGATTCTTCCGTATCAAAAACAACCGTAGCTTTAAATGAAACTTTTCAATTAACCGTATCTTTTACCACCGATTCAAAATCTTTACCTGATTTTACAATTCCGCAATTAAATGATTTTAATATTTACTCAACTTCACAATCTAAAAATATTTCCATAATCAACGGTAAAGTAAAAAATACGGTATATTATGTTTATACATTAAGCCCTAAAAAAATGGGAGAATTTTATATTCCGCCTTTTACTTTGAATTATCAGGGAGAACGTTATGAAACAAAAGAAATTAAAATAACGGTTGAAAAAGCAAAAACGGTAAGTTCGGTTCCTGCAAGCCAAACATCAGCCGGTAATGCAAGTTCGTCGACAAACGGTAACCTGGTACAAAATAATAAACAACCTGTTTATAATTTGGATACAACAAAAGCTGTTTTTGTGCAGGCAACCACCGATAAGAAAACGGCTTATGTGAACGAAAAAATAATTTATACATTTTATTTTTATACATCGGTAAATATTTTATCAAACCCTGCATACAGGGGACCCGATTTCAGCGGTTTTTTTATAGGTGAAACTTCGCAAAAAAATTACAGAACATATATAAAAGGCAGAGAATATGTTGTAACCGAAGTTTCAACCGAATTGTTTCCGCAAAAACCCGGAACACTTACAATAGATAAAGCAATGTTGCAGGTATCGATTGAAGATTTTTCAAAAATGCACGACGATTTTTTTGCAAGTTTTTTCAGAAGTGCAAGAGCCGTTGACCTTGCTACCGATGAAATAAAAATTAAAGTGTTACAAACTCCTGCCGATGTTGATATGATAGGTAAATATAATATAAGTGCATTTGTAGATAAAAAACAAAAAAAAGTTGACGAACCTTTTGATTTAATCATAAAAATAACCGGAAACGGAAATATAAAAACAATTAAAGAACCGGAAATAATGTTATCTGAAAATTTAAAAAAATATGAAACTTCCGAACAGATAATTAAAGACGGTGAAAAAGAAACAGGTAAACAGTTTACAACATTAATTATGCCTTTGGAACAAGGAGAGGGCACAATCAAAATACTTCCGATGAAGTATTTTGATTTGGAAACAAAAATAACAAAAAGTTTACCGCAGAAACAAATACAGGTTCAAATTGATGAAAACAAAGACAGAAAAATTCAACAACCTGTTGCGGAACAAACAATAGAAGCGGATAGCACAAAACAAAATCAATTGCCGCAAAATATGGATTTATCATTTTTGTTTAAAATTTATGCAATTGTTACAAGTGCAATGTTTTGGAAAATTGTAGGGTTACTTGTATTATTGTATTTAATAATAAAATTATTATTAAGATATAGGGCATATTTGAATAAAGACCAACAAAAGTTAAAAAATAAAAAAGCATACAGAAAGTCAAAAAAATATTTTCAAAAAGCCAAGAAAGCAAAAAACACAAAAGATTTTTACGAAAATATGTATAAAGGATTACTTGAATATTTTGCATCCGTCTTGGGACAGTCGGCGGAAGGTTTAACTTCATATAAAATAGGAATGGGTTTAAAAGATAAAAATATTGACGATAATTTAATAACCGAAGTAGACGGTATATTGGAAGAATGTACAATGTTTTTATATGCAAAACAATCGGATAATTTAACAAAACAAGATTATAATAAATTTTATAATAAAACTTTTGATATACTCAAAAAAATGCCTTAAAAATTGTAATAAGATTTTTAGTATAACATAAAATAAATTTATGAAGTAAATTATAAAAAGGAGACAGAAAAAGATGAAAAGTTTTTTTAATGAATTTAAGAAGTTTATCGCAAGAGGAAATGTAATGGACATGGCAGTAGGTATTATAATCGGTGCCGCATTTACAAAAATTGTAAATTCTTTGGTTGCCGATATTATAATGCCGCCTTTGGGAATTCTTTTAGGCAACATTGATTTTACAAACTGGTTTGTAGTTTTAAAAGACGGTGCGGAAACCGCAGCTCCTTATGTATCTTTGGAAGCTGCAAAAGCAGCAGGTGCCGTAACAATAAATATAGGTTTTTTTATTAACAGCATAATTTCATTTTTAATAGTTGCTTTGGCAATATTCTCAATTTTAAAAGTTATAAACAAAATGAAAGAAGAACCGGCACCGGCTCCTTCAGAACCTACAACAAAGGAATGTCCTCATTGCTTTTCTACAATTAATATAAAAGCAACAAAATGTCCTAATTGTACATCAGATTTAAAATAATGAGAGACATTAATAAATTTATAAACAAAGTTATAAATTTAGCTGTTGTAAATGTAACGAAAAAAAACGGTGGTCCGTTTGCCGCTTTGATAGTTAAAGATAACAGAATAGTATCTTACGGCTATAATAAAGTCACTTCAAAATGCGACCCGACTTTGCATGCGGAAATTGATGCCATAAGAAAAGCTGCAAAAAAATTAAAAACATTTGACTTGGCAGGCAGTGAAATTTATTGTTCCTGCCAGCCGTGTCCTATGTGTTTGGCTGCAATTTATTGGGCAAATATAAAAACGGTATATTATGCAGGCACAAAAGAAATTGCGGAAAAATATAAGTTTCAGGATAATAAAATTTATAAAGAGTTAAAAACAAAAATAAAATCGGTTAATTTAATTCCGATAAAAACCGGTAATGCCGAACATGCTTTTATTGCATGGAATAATAAAAAAGATAAAATTTTATATTAGATAATGAATAAGTTTTTAAAAATTCTTATAGCACCTTTGGGAGTTATTATATTTATTGTGGCTATTGTTTTGTTAAGCCACGAGATGAAAAACTACAGTTACCAACAAATACTTGATACATTAAAAGCAATTCCTTCCGTTAAAATTACAATGGCATTAATATTATCTTTATTGTATTATTTAATTTTGGGCGGTTATGATGTAGTTGCATTCAAATATATTAATGTTCCTTTAAAATTTAAAAATGTACTATTTACCTGTTTTATAAGTAATGCTTTGGGAAACAATACCGGTTATTCAATGTTGTTCGGCGGTTCAATAAGATACAGGTTATATTCGTTATACAACGTGTCTATGATGAATGTAACAAAAGTTTTATTTTTTTCGTCGGCAACAATATGGTTCGGGTTATTAATAATAGGCGGTTTTGTTTTTACTTTTTTCCCTGTAGATTTTTCAAATACGAATTTCTTTTTTAATACATCATTACCTTTGGGAATATTTTTTTCAACAATAATTTGTTTATATGTATTACTTAGTTTGTTCAAATCTCATCCGATAAAATTATTTAACAAATGGACTATAACATTTCCAAACATTAAAATAACTTTATGGCAAATATTACTTGCATGTTCGGACTGGATTATTGCTTCCTGCACATTATATATTTTACTTCCTCCGGGCGAAATTCCTTACATTACATTATTGCAAATTTTTCTTGTTGCACAAATGCTCGGTATATTAAGTCAGGTTCCCGGCGGTATGGGTGTTTTTGAAACTGCCATTGTTATGTTGTTACCGCAAGCTACGGAAAGTTCTTATGTTATGGGTGCACTTCTTGCATACAGAGCAATTTTTTATTTTTTCCCTCTTTCAATAGCATTACTTCTTCTTGCAAGCCACGAATTTTTCAGAGCAAAAAAAAGGTTTAAAGTTCTTGCAAGGTTTTACGGCGGAAGAATGGCTTCCATTATACCGCAGGCATTATCGGTAAGTATATTTTTCAGCGGAACAATAATTTTATTTTCCGGTGTGACAACTGTATCATCTTCAATAATAAAAACACTTGTTGCATATATTCCTTCAATAATTTTGGATTCCCTTCATTTTTTAATAAGTGTTATAGGAATAATGCTTTTGTTTATTTCAAAAGGATTGCTCTCGAGAATAAAAAGGGCTTACACTTTTGCCGTTACTTTGTTGGCTTTGCTTTTTCCGTTGGCTTTAATAAACGGATACGGATATGAAAAAATTTTGTTTCTTATAGTTATGCTTGCACTCATAATTCCGGCAAAAAAATATTTTTACAGACCGTTAAGTTTGTTGTCGGTAAAAATTAATATGTTGTGGTTTTGGTCAATAACCGGTGTATTCGTAACTTCAATATGGTTATGCCTTTTTATTTACAGAACCGATATTTACGGTTGGACAAATTTTTGGACGGGAATATTTTCCGCAACAGATGCTTCAAGAGCCGTAAGAATTTGTATAGGTATGCTTATAACAATTGCACTTGTTATAATATCGGAAGCATGGAAAAGATACAGATATAAACAAACATCGGTTGAAATTGACGACATAAAAAAACTTACCGCTTCATCGAATTATATTTACGGCAGTTACGGTTTTGATAATAAAAAAATTTTTAGTATGAACGATGATTCTTTTCTTATGTATTCGCAAATAAACAACAGTGCAATAGTTTTCGGTGACCCGATAGGAATAAATAAAGCAAACCGTGAACTTATATGGAATTTTAAAGAGATGACGGATTTAAAAAGAATAGTTCCTGCTTTTGTTTATTTGGGATATAAAAATTTAAAAGTTTATGATGATATAGGGCTTGATATTGCTTCATTCGGTGTGGATGCAAATATTTTGTTAAATAAGTTTAATCCGCAATCCGAAACACTTACCGATATCAAAATTTTATCGGAAAAAATAAAAAAAGAAAATTATTCTTTTGAAGTTATTGAGAAAGAAGAATTTGTAAAAAATAAAAAATATATCGGTTTTGTGGATTACCAGTGGGAAAAAGAGTTCGGTAATGTTAAAAATAAAATGTTTGATGTATCTGCAGATATAGCAAACAAATATATAATAGTCAAAAAAGATAATTTTATTTCCGCTTATGCATATTTGTTGTTAAGCAAAAATAAATATGAAGCATTTGTTTCAAACATCAGGTACGGAACTGATTGCCCGCAAGATATTTTCAAATTTATTTTATTTAGTGCTGTAATATGGGCAAAAGATAACGGTTACAGATGGTTTAACATGGGCTTAACGCCCGACAACAAAATAATAATAGATGACGATTTTACAAAGAAAGTTAAAATTTTTGTCTTTGCCGAACATTTTAAATACGATATGAACATGCTGAAAGAATTTAAAGCTAAATTTAACCCTGTTTGGAAAAATAAATATGTTGCTTTTTACACAGGCAAACAGGTAATTCATTTCTTAAAAGATTTCTTATATATATATTCTTAAAGGTATATAATGCTGCCTATTCATTTTATTTTGTGCGGTATAATAAGCATTTTGTTGCAAGTTTTTTTGCTTAGGGAAATTGCCCCCGTATTTCACGGGAACGAATTTACCATAGCTATTGTTTTGGCAAATTGGCTTTTTGCATCTGCTTTTGCAAATTTTACGGCACATAAAAAATTGCAAATACAAACCGGCAATATTGTAATATTTTTTTTATGTTTAATAATATCCGTTATTTTTTCTTTTGTTTTTATAAGAAGTGCAAATTTAATATCACCTACAAGTATAACAGACGGATTTTCTTTAAAATTTTCGTTGATACTTTCTTTAATTGTTATTTTCCCGGTAAGTTTTTTTATTAATTTAATTTTCAGTTTATTTGTTACAAACAGTAAATTCAGTATATTAAACATATTTTATAATATAGGTATTATTGCAGGCGGAATAATTTGTTCTTTTTATATGAGTTCTTTTTTAACAGCCGTTATAATTGCAATAATTATTTCATTGATTTTTTGTGATTTAATTATTTTATGTGATGGGATATTTTTAAAAATTTTAATGTTTATAAGTTTATGTTTAATAATTTATACTGCATTTAATTATACCGATAAATTTGAAAAAAAGACAATTCATAATAATTATAAAACAGCTGAAAGTGTAGATATAAGTTATTTTGCAAACCAGCAATATATTTGGACAAAAACAAAAGGAGAAGATGCTTTTTACAATAACGGGGTTTTAAACTTTGCTTTTCCGAGTCCGACAATTTTTGAAGATGAAGATTTTGCACACCTTGCGATTTTACATCATACAAATCCTGAAAATTTGCTTCTTATAGGCGGTATAAGATATCTGTCGTCAATAGTAAAATACAAATTTAATGAAATAGATTATCTTGAACCGGATAAAGTAATTATTGAAAAATTAAAACAAAATATTTATGCAATTAATGAAGTTTTTAACGATGAAAGAATTCATACTTACAGTTTAAATATAAGAGATTTTTTTAAAGTTAATAATAAACAATACGATGTTATTTTAATAGGTTTGGATTTACCGATAAACACAAATATCAATCGTTTTTATACAAAAGATTTTTTTGAAATAGCAAAACAGCATTTAACCGATGACGGTTTTATTGCTTTAAAATTGCCCGGGAACCTTGTTTACTGGGACGAGCTTATGAGCAAATTAAATTCCTCCGTATATTACACTTTAAAAAATGTTTTTGAAAATGTTCAAATAATTCCCGGGACACAAAATATTTTGGTAGCCACAAAATATAAAATTCCTTACAGGTTGCATTTAAAAAAAAGGTTGCAACATGTTCAAGGTTCAACTTTTGTTCTTTCAAAATATTATGTAGATGAAAAAATGGATACACAAAAAACAAAATGGCTTAAATTTCAATTAGAAAAAGTTTCAAAGAAAAAATTGATAAATACCGATAAAATTCAAAAGACAATGATATATTCCATTATGTATTGGCAATCAAAATTTTCTCCGTTTTTAGCTAAATTTTTGCAAACGGTTATAAATTATTCTTACATATTTTTTCTTATACCGGTAATATTATTTTTTTTACCGAGGCATATTCATAAAATAACTTCGTTTATTGCAGGTGCAAGTGATGTTTGGGTTCAAATGGTATGTTTTTGGGCTTTCCAAATTTATGCGGGACATATTTATAAGTGGTTTGGTATTCTTATTGCAATATTTGTTGCGGGTAATATTTTAGGTATAATAAGCTGCCGTTTTAACAAACCGAAAGTAAATAAATTATTTGCACAAAGCGAAATTGCATATTTGTTATGGATTATTTTATGTGTTGTTGCAATAAAAACGGATTTTCTTAATTGGTTTAATATTTTAATATTTCTTTTCGGAACCGGTATTTTAAGCGGATGGCAGTTTGAAGAAATTTTAAAAATTTATTCACATGTTAGGGATACAGCTTCACAAATGAAAATTTATGCTTCAAATTCTTTAGGCGGTGCATTTGCGGCAATATTGGGCGGAGCTTTTTTAATTCCGGTATGGGGAATAGAAAAATCTTTAATGTTTATTTTGTTTTTAAAATTTTTAACTTTTTCCTGGTGGAAATATTATAAAAAAAATGAATTGTAAAAAATGATTTTATTTTCAATTAGTTTGATATTTTTATTATTGTATATTATTTTTAATAAATCGGCTAAAGCCAATAATATTTTAGGTGTTTTAGCTTTTATATTTATATGTTTTGTTTATGTTGTTTTGGTAACAAATTCTACAAAGCCCGAGTTTTTTTATCCTAAAAAACAATTGCAAATATATCCGTTTACCGGAAATTATTATAATTGGCTTACTATTAATTTAACAAAATTTAAATTGGATTTGGGAATTGATGAACAATTTATAAATGATTTAACAAATAATATTGATAAAAGTTTATTAAAAGCCGATAAAGTTGATATTTCGGTAAAAATGTTGTACGACACAAGTATTTATAAAAATAAAGTTTATCTTTATTTTGGATTAACTCCGGTAATATTATTTTATTTGCCTTTTTATTTAGCAACAAAATATTTTATATCAGACCATATTATTGTTTTAATTTTATCTATATTTATTTTTCTTTTACACATATTAATTTATAGAAAAATATTAAATTTATTGAATAGACAAAATTATTTTACCGTAATACCGATACTTATATTTGGGTTGGCAAGTGGAATAGTATTAACTTATGTTTCAATAACAATTCATTTAATACCGATACTTACCTCTGTTTTTTGCTCACTTACAGCATTGTATGTTTTTTTACTTTTGTCCGATGCTAAGTATAAAAATTTAAAAATGTTTTTAATAGGTTTATTTTTGGCACTTGCCATCGGTGCAAGACCAATAAGTATAATACTTGCAATTTTTATTTTTATTGCCATTTTAATAATGGATTCAAAAAAATATATTTATAATTTCTCAAAGTTTCAAAACTTCCAATCTTCCAATCTTATAAAAAAATATTTATGTTTTTTTGTGCCGCTTATTATATACGGAATAATTTTGGCACTATACAACTATTTTAGATTTGATTCAATTTTTAATTTCGGATATACTTATCAATTTTCTCCGATTTATCAAAAAGGTTTTGCTCAAAATTTAAATCATTCATTGATAGATTTTATTAAACATATTTTTTTAAATCTTTTTCATTTACCTGTATTTACTTCAATTAATCCGTTATGTGTTTTTAAAAATTATGAAAATGTATCTTATTTTGAACCTATGATAGGCGGCTTTATTATTTATCCTATAGTAATTTTTATATTATTTATTAAAAATTTTCTTACAAAAACTTCTAAAAAAAATAAAAATATTCATGTATTATTTATTATAATGTTAAGTGTAGGATTTATATATTTTTTGATAAATTCTTATATAGGTTCAAATGCAAGGTTTGTTGCCGAGTATTTATCTTTACTTTTAGTTCCGAGTTTGGTGTTATTTTATAATTTGATAGAAATTGTAAATAATGATATATTAAAGAACATAATAAAATTTTTGTTTTTATGTTTTATAATTTTTAGTTTATATGTAAATACAAATTTAATAAATTGTATTATTTTAATGTCAAAAAACGGTTTGATTTAAACTGATTTGAAAATATTATTGTTTAAGACCGCGGTATGAAAAAAATAACAATAAAAGTTATTTTTATTTTTTTTGTTTAGTGTTTAATATTTAGTATAATAAAGATATGTATTTTATTGAAAATGAGGGCTGAAGTGAAGAAAAAAGATGTAGGTATAGTTAAAACCGAATATTTTACTTTTAAAAATTTTACTCTTGAAAACGGTAAAATATTACCGGAAGTTACAATAGCTTACGAAACTTACGGAAAATTAAACGATAAAAAAACAAATGCCGTTTTGATAACACATGCTTTTACCGGTAATGCACATTGTGCAGGTTATCATGAAGGTGATGAAAAACCCGGATGGTGGAATATGTTGGTTGGTCCGGGTAAGGCATTCAATACGGATAAGTATTTTATTATATGTTCAAATGTGTTGGGCGGTTGTGCGGGTTCAACCGGACCCTCATCAATAAATCCTGCTACCGGTATTGAATACGGAACCGATTTTCCGGCAATAACAATTTCGGATATGGTCCGAGCTCAAAAAAAATTAGTTGAATTTTTCGGCATAGAAAAACTTTTATGTGTTGCAGGCGGCTCTATGGGCGGTATGCAGGTTTTACAGTGGGTTATGGATTATCCGGAATATATATACTCGGCAATTCCTATAGCGATAACTTTAAAATCGACTCCTCAGCAAATTGCTTTTAATGAAGTTGGAAGGCAATCCATAATGGGTGATGTTGCATGGAAAAAAGGGCATTATTACGGCGGTCCCGAACCTGATAAAGGGCTTGCCGTTGCAAGAATGTTAGGGCATATTACATATATGAGCGACTATTCCATGCAAAAAAAATTTCCCGTTAAAAATCCTGAACTTAACGAAAATTTTGACTTTAATGCGGATTTTGAAGTGGAAGAATATTTAAGATACAGGGGCAGTTCTTTTGTAAAAAGGTTTGATGCCAACAGTTATTTGTATTTATCAAAAGCAATGGATTATTTTGATGTTCAAAAAGATAATTTTTTACCGGAAGAAAAAAATTTGAATATAAAATTTTTAGTAATATCTTTTAAATCGGATTGGCTATATCCTCCGTATCAATCCGAAAATATAGTAAAACAATTAAAAGCTAAAGGACAGGAAGTAACTTATTGTAATATATATTCTACTTACGGACATGATGCATTTTTACTTGAAGTAAAAGATGAAACAAATTTAATAAGAAATTTTATTGATAATTTATACAAAGAGGTTTTTGAAGGTGGCAAGTAATAAAAATCTTTTATTATCGCATTTTAAAATTGCCGATATTGTTACCGAGAAATCTAAAATTTTGGATTTGGGTTGCGGTAATGGGGATTTAATGCAATATTTGGAGCAAACGAAAAAAGTTAATGCACAAGGTGTTGAAATTTCCGAGGATGCAATATATAAATGTGTTGAAAAAGGTTTATGTGTTTTGCATTCAGATATAGATAATTCGTTGGATTCGTATCCTAATAACAGTTTTGATTTTGTTATTTTAAGCCAAAGTATGCAGCAGGTAAAAAAAATAGATGAAGTTTTTAAACAATGTACAAGAATCGGTAAAAAAATTATAGTTTCATTTCCTAATTTTGCACACATAGCATTAAGAAGTATGCTTTTTTTTAAAGGTATGGCTCCGGTTGCAAAAGCATTGCCTAATCAATGGAATGATACCCCTAATATCAGATTTTTCAGTATCAAAGACTTTGAAAATTTTTGTAATTATAACGGTTATAAAATTTTAGAAAAATATTTTATAAGTAACAGTAAATATGTTCATGTAATGCCGAATTTATTTGCACAACAAGCAGTATTTGTAATAACAAAATAAATTTAACATTTTGAATTTTACTAATGAAAAAATTTTCTAAATTATTATTAACGGTAATATTTTCGCTTTATTTGGTTCAATTTATTTTTTCAATTCCCGTAAATTATAATACGGATACAAAACAACTTTATCAAAATATAAACACCGGAATATTTTCACAAATACTGCTTTGGTATAATCTTGATTCAAATATTGATTTCATAAGTAATTCAAAACAGGTATATATTGATGAAAATGAACAAGTTGCATTGGAACTTGAAACACCGTATATGACGGAATTTGATTATGAACCCGACACAGAAACAACGTTATTAGAGTATGATAAACAAGATATAATTTCAATTAAAAGCGAAGGTAATACCGTCATACATGTAAAATATATTGATGCATACAACAATAAAGTATCGGCAGGATATCCGAAAATTTATTACAGGAAATTAAATTCCGAAGAATCTTTTACGGAAGAAAGTTTAAAAAGCAAAGGAGACAATAATTTTTATACCGATTTGAATTTGGACTACGGACAGTATGAATATTATTTTACGGCTAAAAATGATTATTATCCTAACGAATATATAACACATCCACAAAAACTTGTAATAACCGAAAGACCCAAAAATTTTACGGTTATTTCTCCTGAAAATATAGAAATTGACGATGAGAAAAAAGCAATACTTGATACAAATATAATTTTTAAATGGAATGTTCAACCGGGTAGCGACGGAGATATTTTAACAAATACTTTTTATTACGGAACAAATAAAACAGATATGAAACAGGTTGATTTGGCGGAACAAACGGAATATGAAATTGCAAAACTTGCCCCGAGAACAAGATATTATTGGAAAGTATCCGTGCAGAACCAATACGGAGCAAAGTTGGAAGAAGAACAAATTTACACTTTTATAACCGGAGGTAATATTAAAAAAGTTTACAATGCTCCAAATCCTTTCAATCCGCAAAAAGGTGAAAAAACCGATATAGTTTTTTACATGGCGGATTCCGGCAAAATTGAAATAAATATATATTCGGAATATGGTGATAAAATAAGAAATTTTTCGGTCAATAATTTATCAGGCGGTAACAATTATGTTACTTACGACGGCAGAGATGATAAAGGAAATATTCTTTATAACGGAACATATCTTTGCATAATAAAGAAAAAATATACGGAAAGAGAAGAAACCGAAAAATGCAGATTATTAATAATAAAATAATTATTATTTTTAGTTTGGTAATTTTAGCTGCGGTAAATATTTGTGCCGGGCAAAGAAAAAATTTTTTTTCACACGGACCGTCGGTTTCTTCTTTTGCACAAGGTGAAACGGTTTTAAATAATTTAAATGAACCGTCGATAATTTTTTATAACGGTTCGTTAATGTCTTTTTTTAATTATAATTCCGTAAGTTTGGCAAGATATAATTTATTTGAAGGGTCATCATACAACAGTGCATCTGCAAATATCAAAATATTAAATAATTTACATTTGGGTTTTTCTGCAATCAATTTGGCAAGCGGTGATGTTGAAATAAGAAAAAGTATTTTTGATACGGCAAAAATAATTAATACAAATCAATGGGAATATATTTTAGCGGCATCTTTTATGATACAAAAAATAGAAACTTCCGTAGGTGTAAATGCAAAGTATTTTGTTATGGATTTGTATGAAGCAAAAGATTCCGGAGCAGGTTTTGATTTTTCCGTATCTAAATTTTTTAAAAATGTGGATTTACACTTAACACAGGCAACAATAGGTGTGGGACTTTCGGCAAATAATATTATCGGAACGGGAATTAAACTTGATACGTATAAAGAGGATTTTCAGAATATTTTTATATTAAGTTCGATGCTTTCAATTCCCACAAAATTAAGATTACAATCGCAGGATACTTTTACCGTTTCAGTTGATATAAGAAATGAAGATTCGTATAACGATATATATACCGGCTTGGAATATAAACTTCTCAATAAATATTCCATAAGGGCAGGTTATTATCCCGAACACATTACTGCGGGCTTCGGTTTGGCAATTTCTTATTTTGTTATAAATTATAGTATGGACTTTAATGAAATAGATTTGATAAACAGATTTTCGCTTGCTTTCAGATGGGCAAATAAAAATAAAGTAAAATCGGATAATGACCAATTAAAACTTGAAGCCGAACAAATGCTTGCTACCGAAAAATTGTCTCAAAAGGAAGCTGATAAAACTTTTGTTGAAGCAAAAAATTTCTATTCAAAAAAACAATATTTATATGCGACCGAATTATTACAAAAATTAATAATAAATTATCCGTCTTACGACTCTCCGTTATTTTACTACAACAAAATAAAAAAACAAATGACGGACAATTCGGTTTCGGCAGCAGAAACCGATTTTGCTTCTTATGCTTATTGGGCAGGATATAAGTATTATTATGAAGCAAATTATGAACAAGCATCAAAAGAATGGGCAAAATATTTACAATTCGATAAAGAAAATAATGAAATAAGCGAATATTATGATAAAGTTCAAAATATTTTAAAAGATGAATTTGAAAAACAGGAACAGAAAAAATTTGAACTTGAAGCAAATACTTTATTGGAAGACGGAATACTTAAATTTGATAATAAAAAATGGATAGCATGTATAAAACAAATGGAAAAACTGCAAAACTTTGTTACGTCTTCAAACAGAACTTCATCATTTAATTATTATCAAAAAGCAAAAGATTATATAGACAAAGCCGTTTACAACCTTTCTTTAACTTTAAAACAAAATAACAGTATTCCTGCTCAAACAAAGCAAAATGAAAAAGTTACAAAAGAAGAAATTGTTGAAATTGATGAAAAAACCGCCGATATAAAATATAAAGAAGGATTAAGTTTATATGCAAAGGGGAAATATTTTGAAGCCGAAAGGATGTGGGAACTTACTTTAAGGTTAAATCCCAATCACATAAAAGCCCGGACAGCCCTAACTCATATAAGAAATAAAAATACAAAATGAAAAAAATTTTAAATTATTTTATAAATTTTTTCTTTCCGAAAGTATGTTCGTGTTGTAAACAAAATTTACCGATAAATTATAACGGTAATATTTGTGATAATTGTTTGGATAAATTACCTAAAAACGACGGTTTAAAATGCTCTGTATGTGATGTTCAAATAGATTCGCAAAAACATTGTTACGATTGTTCCCGTAATAAAAATTATTTTGATTTAATAAAAGCACCGTATAAATATGAAAAATCCGTTAAAATATTAATACATAATTTTAAATATTCAAACAGATTTTTTTTGGCAAAAGATTTTTCAGATATGATGGTCAACGTAATTTTACAAAATAATTGGGATAAACAAACTGATATTGTAATACCTGTTCCTTTATTTATAACAAGAAGGTTTTTAAGAGGTTATAATCAGGCCGGTTTAATAGCCGAAGAAATATCAAAAAAAATAAATATAAAATGCAATAATAAAATTTTGATAAGAAAATTTTATACAAAAGCTCAATTTTTGTTAAACAGAAAAGCAAGGCAGGAAAATTTGCAGCAGTCGTTTTACGTTAATAAAAAATATATTGATAAAATAAAAAACAAAAATATTTTACTTGTTGATGATATAGTTACAACTTGTGCTACGGTTAATTCCTGTGCAAAAGTTTTAAAACAGGCAGGTGCCAAAAAAATTTTTGTAATATCAATTGCAAGGACGGGTTTTTAGTATTCGGCAGTAGTTAATTTTTTAAAGCCCGTTTTTGTAACAAGAACGGTATCTTCTATTCTGACGCCGAATTTGTTTTTTAAATAAATCCCCGGTTCTATAGTTATAACCATACCTTCCTTTAAAATTGCTTCGTTTTTGTGCGAAATTGCAGGGGCTTCATGTATATCAATACCTACACCATGTCCGGTAGTATGTATAAAATATTTTTCAAATCCGTCAGTTTTAATAATATTTCTTGCCGTTAAATCTATATCACAAGCTTTTATATTCGGTTTAATTTTTTCCATTGCTTCGTCGTGGGCTTGTTTTACCGTGTTCCATATTTTTTGTTGATATTGTGTAGGTTTACCGACGAAAAAAGTTCTTGTAAGGTCGGAACAATATCCGTTGCAAATACAACCCATATCAATTAAAACAATATCGTTTTTTTTAATTTTTCTTTCACCGCTTATATGGTGAGGATTTGCAGCATTAGGGCCTGATGCAACTATTGTTTTGAAACTTGCAACCGTGTGATGTTTTGCAAATTCCTGTTCAATTAAAAAATGAATATCAATTTCTTTCATGCCGCAAATAATTTTATTTTTAACGGTTTCAAATATTTTTGAAACAAGTTCACATGCAGTTTTAATATTGTTTATTTCATCTTTGTTTTTAATAATTCTTAAATTGTTTGTAACGGAATTTATTTGTTTAACGGTGATATTGCTTAATTTAAGTATTTTTTCAATTAAAGTAAAAGTTGAAACCGAAAGCTCCGTGGTATCGACAAGTAATCGGTTTACGTTATATTGCTTGATTATTGCAACAAGTGCTTTTATAAAAGAAGTATCGGTAACAATTTTTATTTTATTTTTAAATTCGGTTTCAATTTGTCCTTTAATCATTTGTGAGGTAATTGCAAAAAGTTTTTTCTTTGCCAAAAGCAGCCAAAAACCTTCAAATTCCGCATCCGTTAAATAAAAAATATCTTTAGGGTTTGTAATTAAAATAAAATCTTTCGGATACTGTTTAAAAATTTTATTAATTTTATTATTCATCAAAAAAAATCTCCCCGGAATTTAAAATTACATGTTTGTTATTTGAATTTATAATTAAATTTCCGTTATTATTTATACCTTCAATTTTCCCTTTAAATTTTTCCCCGTCTATATAATAAATAACAGTTCTATTTGTTATTAAATATTTTTTATATTCGGTTATTATTTGTTCGTTGGTTGCATTATTATATAAATCAAAAAAATTATTTGTAATTTCCGCAATAAATTTATTTCTTGAAATACGGACATTTAAAGAAGTTGCAATATTTTTTAATTCTTCCGGAAAAATTTTGGTGTTAATATTAAGGCCTATGCCGATTATTACACTTTCTGTTTTATTTATTTGTGTGTTAAAAACGGTTTCGGTTAATATGCCTGCAATTTTTTTATCGTTAAAAAAAATATCATTTACCCATTTTATATTTACGGTAATACCTGTCAAATTTTTAATCGCTCGGACAACGGCAACGGCAGCCGTTAATGTTACAAGTAAGATATCTTCGACGTCTTTTTCCGGAAATATGACAAAAGTCATATAAATACCTGTTTGTGCAGGTGAAAAAAACTTTCTGTCAAATCTGCCTCTGCCTGCAGTTTGAGTATTTGCCGTTATTAAAGAATTTTCGGTTATTTGTTTTTGCCAAACGGCATTTTTTGCATAATCATTTGTTGAAGTAATAGTATCAAAAATTTCTATTTTGATGTTGTGATTTTTTTTATCTAAAAAATTTTTTATTTCTTGTTCGGATAAATTCATTTTTTAATTAAATATTTTTACAAAATAGTTTGTAATCAACGAAAAATTATTTGTTATAACCAAAATACCGACTATAATCAACAAACTTCCGGTAATTATTTCAATAAGTTTATAATGTTGTTTTATCTTTTCAAATAAAAATAAAAATTTGTTAACAAACAATGCCGTTAAAATAAAAGGAACGGCAAGTCCCGCGGAATAAACAAGTAATAAAAAAGTTCCTTGCCCTATAGTTTGGCTTGTTGATGCAAGTAAAAGTATTGAAGCAAGTATCGGGTCAACACAAGGTGTCCAACTTAAAGCAAAGGCACAACCTATTAAATAAATTGTAAAATAATTTGAAGTTTTTTTAATTTTATCTGTCCAGGAAAATTGTTTGTATAAGAGAGGAATTTTAATAATTCCCAAAAGATGTATTCCGAAAATTATTACTACCGTTCCGCCTATCCATCTTAAAAGATTTATGTTGTTTAAAACAATTTGTCCTATTACCGTTACCGATAAACCGAGTATTACAAAAATTGTGGTAAACCCGGCAATAAATGTAAGTGAACATAAAAGTGCCGGTAAGATATTTTTTTTATTATTTAATTGGTCTATGGAAAAACCGGTAATAAGTGTGATGTATACGGGAATCAAAGGTAAAATGCAAGGACTTATAAAAGTTAAAATCCCTGCAATAAAACTTGTAATGACCGGAAAATTTCCTAAATTTTCCATTATGAAGGTTTAACCTCTAACATTCTTTGTATAGGTATAATTGCTTTATCTGCAATTTCTTTAGGAACTTTCACTTCGTTTGTCATTTCTTCAAGAACATTTAAAACTTTTTCAAGGTTATTTTTCTTCATGTTCGGACACACTGCCAAATCCGTAACAGGATAAAATTTTTTATCGGGATATTGTCTTTGTAATTTGAATGTTATTTCGTTTTCGGTTCCTATAATAAATTCTTTTGCATCGCTTTTTGCTACATAATTTAAAATTCCGGTGGTGGATAAAACTTCATCGGCAAGTGCAACCGTTTGCGGCGGACATTCCGGATGAACCAAAAACAAAGCATTCGGATGTATTTCTTTTTGCAATGCAACATATTCCGGCAACATTTTCATGTGTGTAGGGCAAAAACCGTTCCACAAAATAAGTTTTTTATTTAATACTTTTTGTGCATAAGAACCTAAATTTCTGTCGGGACAAAAAATTATTTTGTCGTTTTTAACACTTTTAACTACATTGATTGCATTTGATGATGTGCAACAAATATCGGTTTCTGCTTTTACAGCAGCCGAAGAATTTATATATGTAACTACGGTTGCACCGGGATTTTCTTTTTTAAATTGAATAAGCTGCTCGGCAGTTATCATATCGGCCATCGGGCAACCTGAAGCCGAATCCGGCAACAAAACTTTTTTATCAGGGCTTAATATTGAGGCGGTTTCCGCCATAAAATGAACCCCGCAAAAAACAATAACATCTGCCGTTGTATTTGCGGCTTTTCTGCTGAGTTCCAACGAATCACCGGTAAAATCGGCAATATCCTGCACTTCTTTTTTTTGATAATTATGCACAAGTATTACCGCATTTCTTTGTTTTTTCAATTCCGATATTTTTTGTATAATCTCTTCTTTCATAAAAAGTTCCTCAATTTGTTTTAAAACAGTATTATACTATATTATAAAACTTTTGTCCGCAAAATTTGCTTCGAAAATTGTTAAAAATGCTATAATCTAAAAATGAATACTAAAGCAGAAATTTCTGAAATAAAAGAAATAACGGAATTTATTAAATATTTACAGGGTGAAAGGAATTATTCAAAACTTACTGCCAAATCATATAAAACCGATATGTATTTATTTGTCGATTTTTTGAATACAAATTATAACGGTGTAGGACTTACAAAATGTTCAAGAAATATTATCAGGGCATATTTGGCTTATTTGTATAATCAGAAACTGCAAAAAAGTTCCATTATCAGAAAGTTTGCAACATTAAGATCTTTTTATAAATTTTTGGTTTTGAATTCATATATTGAAATAAATCCGATATCGGCAATGTCAACACCGAAAGCCGAAAAGAAAATACCTAAATTTTTAACCGAACAGGATATGTTAAAACTTTTTGATATGGAAGATATTTCTTTACGTGATAGGGCAATGCTTGAGCTTTTATATTCTTCCGGTATAAGAATAGAAGAAATGGTATCATTGAATTTAAAAGATATTGATTTGCTTTACGGAACGGTAAAAGTGTTCGGGAAAGGTTCAACCGAAAGAATAGTTCCTATAGGTTATAAATGCTGCATTGCAATAAAAAAATATCTTGATCAAAGGAAACAAACAGACGGCTTTAATTCGCCTTTGTTCCTAAACAAAGATAATGTAAGAATAACATCAAGAGGAGCAAGAAAAATTTTACATAATTGGTTTGTAAAGGCGGGATTTATAAAAAAAGTTTCACCGCATACAATAAGGCATTCGTTTGCTACACATTTACTTGACAGGGGTTGTGATATAAAAAGTGTTCAGCAAATGTTAGGACATAAAAATTTGGCAACTACACAAATTTATACACATGTTACACTTGAAAGTTTAAGAAAGGTTTACGATAAAACACATCCAAGGGTTTAACTTATGATTACGGAAAATATAAAAATATTAATGGAAGATACGGGTTGTAGCCAGCATGAAGCCGAGCAGGCATTGGAAGTTGCCGGCGGTAATTTGGAACAGGCAATTATAAATATAGGCGTTATGTTAAAAAACATAACAGCATATAAAGCCAAAATAAAAAACAAACAAAAAAATATTTACGGGCTTATCCATATAATTACGAATAACAAAAATTTAGACTTGTTAAGGTTTAGTTCGGTAATGACATATAACCCCGTTGTTTACGAACAGGAAGTATCAATGGATTGGTTTTCGTTTGAAAAAGCAATTTTTTATTATCGTTTGGAACCCGGCACAATAGAACAATATACAAGAATGGTGGATACCGATTTTGCGATATTTATAACCGATAAATTAAAACAGCATCAAATTATATCTTTGGAAGATATGAAAAATATGATTGAAGAGTTTTTTGTTTTGGAAGATGTGGAAATTGAAATAATTGCACAAGAATTAACTTTAAGAGAATTTAAAAGACTTCCTAACAGCGAGCATATAATAATTTCCGAAACAATAAAATCAAATGATGCGGGCGAAATAAAACTTGATACCGTTATTATGGAAGATGATTTGGGCAAAAAAATTGATAATATTGTTGCCGAAGATGTTGTTCTTGCAACAATTACCGATACCAGAGATATAGCTCACTATTTAGGTCATTTAATCGGTGCAAGAAAAGATAATGAAATGATTTCTATTCCCGTTACTGTAAAAAATGTAATAAAAAAAGAAGAAGTTTATACGGTTTATTTAAAATATGCCGATTTAATTACCGGAGTTGCAAAAGTTAAAAGCGGTAAAAAATTAAAAGTTCTTTCAACAAAAAAGAAACCGTGGTGGATGAGCTTGAAATTGAAATCAATTTTTACCAAAAATTAAAATTACATTTTAAAATTTTTAACTCTTTTTATTTCATCATTGCGGGGCAACTTGTTGCCGTGGCAATCCGTGAGTTTTTTCTTTAAAAGTATTTTTCTTTTTTCTGTGCCGGAACTATTCACTCGTATTTTTTAGGCACGGGCTCCAACTGTGTTTTTCTAACAACCTAATGTAACGAAAAACGCCACGAACAATGTCGCCCTAAGAATTAAAGTAAAAAATTCTTACCTAAAAATATATCATTCATAAGCAGTTCCTAAGGCACTTTCAAAAAGAAAATATTTCTAAAATTTTGTTTGTCGTTCAACTCTAAGCTCTCAGCTCTAAACTTTAAACTAAAAAAATTTGCACTGCAAAATTTTTTAATGTATAATACCTAACATAGTTAGTTAAAAATAAAGTCGGTAAATTTACCGACTTAAAACAAAAGGAGAGAAAAAGTAAAATGAAAAAAAGTTTATTGGCAATGTTGTTGGCAGTAGCACTTGTAGCACCTGTTTTTGCAGCAAAAGATATGTGGATCGGCGGAAGTTTAGGGTATGAAAATGTCAGTATGACAAACGGACCTAAAGATTCATCAGTTTCCTGGTCAATCAGTCCTGAATTCGGATACAGCATAAATGAAACTTGGGATATCGGTATTGATTTAAGTTATTCATCTGACGAAAATTCCGGAGAATTTAGAAAAATAAATATTGGAGACAGTAAAGTAACGGCAGTTGAAATTGCACCTTTTGCAAGATATAAATTATTTTCAATAGGTTCTTTTGATGTTTTAGCCAAAGGTAAACTCTTTTTTGTAAGTGCAAAAGCAGATGATGCCGATGCTACAATTGACGGTTATGGAATAGCAATAGCACCTGTTATAACATACAGCATAAACGAAACTTGGTCAATCGGTTGCACACTTAACTTTGCAGAACTCGGATATACACATGTAAAAGGTGATAAAAATCTTAACGATCAAGAAGCTAATATATTCGGATTTAATGCAAACGACGGTTCAATAATAAGTGTAGGTTTCTCATACCATTTCTAAAAAATTGCCGAAAGGCAATTTTGGGCTGATAAGCTTAAATGCTTAAAAGTTTAAAAACGGAATATAAAATAATAAAAAAGAGCAGAAGATTTTTCTTCTGCTCTTTTTTGTTTAAGTTTTATTATTCTAACGGAATACATTTTACCGTTTTTTAAAAGATAAAATTGCCTTTTTTATTACAATCTTCCAATTCACTGTAGTAAACAATAATTAAATTTTGTAAAATCAATATTCAGTGTTAAAAGGGGGATTTTTTAATGATTAAATTTAAAATAGTTTTTATGCTTTTTAGTATAATATTAATTTCGTCTTGTGCTACAACGTATAAAAGGGCAAGTTCTCCCGAAAGTGTCGGTTATTACGATAGTCTTTTACAACAAAATATGTACGAAGTAACTTTTAACGGAAATTCAGATGTTTCAACAACAACGGCACAAGATTATGCTTTATTAAGAGCAGCGGAAATTTGTATTGAAAACGGCTATAAAACGTTTGATATCATAAATTCAAAAGATAATTCAAAAACAGAAACCGGTGCATATACAAATCATTACGGAAGATTTCAATCGGCTACATATATTTCTTCAAGTACATATCCTAAGATAGCATTGATAATAAAATGTTCAAAAGAAAATAATCTAACCTTTATAGCTGAACAGATAAAAGAAAATTTAAGAAAAAAATATAAACTTGAAGATAAAAATAAATAGATTATTAATATATCATTTGATAATTGATAAATTATATAATAAAGTTTCGGTTTTGTTTGACAAAAGCTTTATATTTTGATATTCTAATGACTCCGAGAATATGTAGTATACTTTATATGCATGCCGACGTAGCTCAGCTGGTAGAGCAACGGTTTTGTAAACCGTAGGTCGAAGGTTCAAACCCTTTCGTCGGCTTTCTTTAAATATCTGGCAATTTTATGAAAAGTGAAATGAGATACAGTCTCAGTTTTAAATTCACGTTAGTAATTTCAATAGTTATCATAATTACCTCCGTAGTGTTAAGTTGGTTTTTTATCAACGGACAATCATTGTTGTTACAAAGTTCAATAGAAAATAAAGGTATTATAATAGCGCACGGTTTAGCCGGTTCTTGTGAATACGGTGTTGTTGCCAAAAATCATGATTTTCTTTTAAGTTTAACAAAAGATACAATAAAAAAAGACGATGTCCTTTATGCCGTTATTTATGACGAACTTGGTAATACTTTAGCTGAATCGTTGGTTTCCACAACAGATATTAATAATTTTGTTACGGCATCTTCTTTTGATCAAAAATATATTGCTTCTCTCGATAAAAACGGTTTACAAACAAAAATATTAAATATCAAAGAAATAGGTGATGTAGTTGAAATATTTGTTCCCATGGTATCATATAATACGGGGTCATATACTTTTATACCGACAAATCCAATGATGATGCCGAAAGCAAAAACTACTAAAGTAATCGGGCTTGTTCGTGTAGGGCTTACTTTGGAAAGAATAAAATATCAGATATCCAAAGTTAAAAGAAGTATCATTATTTTGACGGTAGTTGTAATTTTAGCCGCAATTATAATATCAATATTTTTAATCAAAATAATTATACGGCCTATCAACGAATTGTTAATAGGAACAAATCAAATAGCAAAAGGGATATTAAGTTACAGAGTTCCGTTAATATCGAAAGATGAATTCAGAGATTTGGCTATTTCATTTAATTCAATGGCGTCGGATATGGAAGCTCAAATAAAAGAATTAAACAGAGAAAAGAAAAATTTATTGACACTTAAGATTGCATTTGAAGAAAGAAGTCGCGAACTTGAAAAAACTTTGGATAAAGTTCAAAGCATACAAAAAGATTTGATAAGTGCCGAAAAATTTGCAACTATCGGTAGATTATCTTCATCTGTTGCACATGAATTAAGAAATCCGCTGGCAAGTATTAAAAATATTTCTTACTTTTTATTAAAAATGGGAAATTATACAAATGAAAAAGAAAAGAAGATGATTCAAATGTTATCCGATGAAGTTGTTCGAGCAAACAAAATTATTACCGAGCTTCTTGATTACTCAAAAACTAAACAGATAAATAAATTGGAAATAGATGTAGGTGTGTTAATAGATAAAGCCATAAAATCGGTTCCTGTTGCCGAAAATATTAAAGTTATAGATCAATCGGGCAGATTTATTGTTTCAGTCGATCCGGACAGAATAGTACAGGTTTTAATAAACCTTATTGCAAATGCAAGGGATGCAATGCCGCAAACAGGCGGAACAATTACCTTATCGTCATCAGTATCGACGGATAATAAATTTATGATAAAAGTATCTGATACGGCTTCGGGAATGACTGATGAAACAATTGCAAAGTTATTTGAACCTTTGTTTACAACAAAATTAAAAGGTATCGGTTTAGGTTTACCTATAGTAAAAGAAATAATAGAAGCCCATGGCGGAGTAATAACCGTTACAAGCAAAGTGGGTGTTGGAACCGAATTTATAGTTTTGTTACCGATTAAATAAAAAAAGGGTTTTTTATGGATGAAAAACATTTGAAAATTTTAATAGTTGATGATGAAGAAGCATTAAGGGAATCTACTTCAAGTATTTTGGATTTATACGGATACGAAACAAAAACGGCATCTTGCGGTACCGAAGCTATTGAAATGGTGAAAAAAGAACAATTTGATATGCTTTTTTCCGATATGAGAATGCCCGATATTACGGGGACCGACGTTATAAGAGCCGTAAAGCAAATTCAGCCGGACTTAATTTGTATTATAATGACAGCTTATGCTTTAAATGAATTGATAGTTGAAGCTTTGGAATTAGGTGCAAATTTTTGTTTAACGAAGCCCTTTGAAATAGAAAAGATGTTAGATATAATAACCGAATTATCAAATCAACCTTTTGTTGTGGTTATTGATGAAAAGAAAAATATTTCCAGAAATTTTTTATCCAACTTAAAACAAGACGGCTTAAATACAGTTTTTATAGAAAAAACAACGGCCGATATAAGTTTTATGAAAAGACACTATCCGGATAATTTAATTATTGGTATTAACGATAGTGTTGACCAACAGGCACAAACAATAATAAATAATATAAAATCTTTAAACGATAAATTACCTAAAATTATTTTAACAGGTCCGAAAAGTGCCGAATCTTTTATTGATAACATTAAAAATTTAACGGATCAACCTGTAAACTTTTTAGAAACGCCTGTTAATATTAATAATATTTTTTATTTAATTACGGGCAGGGCAAGAAAATTAAATATAGCTGCTATTGCCATAAATGACGTTAATTTTAAACAGTTATTTCCTGAAGATAAATACAACGTATTTGAATATGAAACTCAACAAAAATTTTTAGACGAGTTGAAAAATGATTTTTTTGATATAGTAATAGTAAATATTAATAATGAAGATTTATTGTTAGAATTTCATAAACAAATTCATCAATTAATGCCTAACGAAAAAATTCTTTATTTGGTTAACAATACGGGAATTTTATCTTCTTTGGAAGAAAATACTTTTTATTATATAGCAAAACCGTATTTACCGCAACAACTTTTGGAACAGGTTACTGATATTATAGGCGGTGCAAATAATGGAAAATAAAGTTTATAATTTAACGAAAAAAGAATTGAATACCGAAAAAAATAAAGTAATTGCAAGGTTTGCTTCAATTGCTTCACATGATTTAAAAAACAGTCTCGGCGGTTTGTCGAATATTTCATATTATTTTTCAAAAGTTTTTAAAATTGAAGGCGAAGTCCCTAATAAAATGTTGGAATTATTGTCGTCCGAAGTTAAGCATTTAAACCAGCTTATTACTGATTTGTTGGATAAAACAAGAGTAAAACAAATAACAAAAACCGAGTGTGATTTAAAGCAGATAATTGAGCAGGCAATTGAAAATTCAAAAACTGATAAAATAACATTTAAAACAAATTTAACATCCGCAAATATTTATGCCGATAAAGATAAAATGGTACTTGTCTTTTTTAATATAATAAAAAATGCAAAAGATGCAATGGAAAATAGCGGTGCAGTTGATGTAAATATGGCAATTTCGGATAATAAAGTAACAGTTACGGTTAAAGATAACGGTATAGGAATGGATGAACAAACGCTTGAAAATTGTTTTGACCCTATGTTCTCTACAAAAACAGCTAAAGCCATGGGGATGGGGCTTTCGGTTGCTTTACAAATAGTTGAAGCTTGTGACGGAACAATAAATATTGAAAGCCGAAAAAATGAAGGAACTTCCGTTGCAGTAACGCTTCCGTGTAAATAACTTAAAAATTTAATTTCATTAAAAGTGCGTTAGAAGAATTGTTGTAATATTTTTCTCTTAACGAATATTGTTTAAATCCTGCATTTTTATAAAGGTTTTGAGCAACAATATTATTTTGATGAACTTCCAAAAAAATAACATTACAATTTTTTTCCTTAATATCTTTAATCGCAAAGTTTAAAATATATTTACCCGCTTTTATACCTCTGAAATTTTTATCAATTACAATATCTAAAATTTCGGCTTCATCAAATACAATTCTGTAAATTATAAATCCTATAATTTGATTATCTTTTTTTATAATTTTAAATACGGAGAATTTATTTTTATACTCATCCAAAAACATTTGTTTGGTCCAATGTGAATATTCGGATTGTTTTTCTATTTCAATAATTTTATCGATGAGTGTTTTGTTGAAATCGGAAATGTTAAATTTTAAAATCACTTTTTATATTGCCTGTTTGTTTTATTACAAATTGTTTGATAATTAAATGATGTCTGAAATATACAAATAAATTTGTTTTGTAGGAAACATTATTAAAATAATTTTTTACATTAATATAAGAATCTTCATTTTTATATTCGTAAACAAATGCTCCGGTTGAATTTCTAAATTCATCCGGTAACGGCCATAAATCATATTGACTTTTTTTTGTTTGATGCGGCAAAACCGCAGTTTTTATTTTATTTTTTGAATAGTATGCTATTGTTGATGAAAGTTGATGAGAAGGCGTCATAACAAAAGAATAATTTTCATTTAACAATTTTTTTGTTAATTCATCATAACTGTAAAACCAATTTGTAGTATCGGCAACAGCAGCATCCTCGGATATAAGTTCAACGGGAAATATTGTAAATTTTGCATGAAGGCCTACTAAAACGGATATTACTATATTAAAAATAATACTTATCTTTAATATCTTTTTTTTAAATTTACTGCCGTCCAAAAAATATACCGCCGCAATTATTGCAAATGTAAAATATGCGGGTATTGGCCAATTGCCTCCGGGTAATCTTTTTAATGCGGTTATTACGTAAAATAAAATTACCGGAACTGAAAATGAAGCAAGAAATATATTTTTTGTGTTTTTTGAAAATAAATATTTTATACCGATATACAAAATCGGTAAAAATAAAAAAACGTTGAAAACACCTGCTTGTGTTGCCAAATATTCGCCTATATAATTAAATCTTATTCCTTCATTTGATAACCCGTGTCCTATTTGATAGGAAAAAGATGCCCAGTTATATTGCCAGTTCCAATATATTACCGGTAAAAAACAAATAAAAGAAATTATTAATCCCAAATATAATTGGTAACTTTTGAACCAATATAATTTTTTATCGAGTAACATATAAATAAACAGACTCATTAAAAATAAACAAGCCGTATATTTTGATAACATGGATAAACCGAAAAATAATCCTATTATATACCAATAGTTTTGATTTTCGGTTTTTATTAATTTCCAAACAAAAAAAGTTGCTAACGATAAAAACAAAAATACCGGAGTATCCGGTGTTGTTATAATTGAAACCGAAAATAAAATCGGCATTGAATGTAAAATTATTACCGAAGCCGAAGAAATAACTTCATTTTTAAATAATTCTTTTACCAATTTCCACAGTAAAAAACTTAAAATAACCGTTACTATTATTGTGGAAAATCGAACTGCAAGTTCCGATGATGAAAATAAAGTTGTAAGTTTTATAAAGTATGCAACCATAGGAGCATGGTCATAATAACTTAATTGCAGTTTTGTCGACCATAACCAATAATATGCTTCATCAGGATGCAAACATAAAGCAGCTGCCAAAAATATTTTCCAGAAAATTGAAAAACATACAAAAATTATAGTGTTTTTTAAATTAAAGATTTTTTCCACTTGTTCCCCAAAGGATAAGCCATACAAAAACAAAACCTATAAGAACAGGAATCATTGTTTCGGGTAGTATTACGCTGTGTGTATTTGCGGTAAATAAATTTGCAAAATAAAATAATGCACAGTCGAAAAACAATGCAAATAATAAACTTATAAAGCGGATTATTGTTTTAAATTTAAAAATTGATAAAAATACAAATATAAAAGATATTATCATATAAAAACTTAAAATATATTTTGCTTTAGTATAAGTTAAATAATTTATTAGTGCATAAAACGGTTCAAAAATATATCTTATGATCGATTGATTTCCTCTGACATTATGAACTATAACCTGTACTTGCGGTTTTTCTTTTAACAATTCAAATAAATTTTTGTTTCCGTCATTTCTTATTACGGACCAAACGTTTGTCATATAACCGTAGCCGTGCCAATCGGTTGAACCCAACATAAGTAAGTTGTTTTGTTTGCATATATCAATAAGTTCCTTTCTTGTTGAATCCGTAATATATCTGTACCCGCAGTTGTATATTTCAAATCCGTCAATTCCGCAGGATACAACTTCATTTAAATCAGGTCTGTGCCATTTCCACCAATGCGGCATAATTACCAGCATATTGTTTTTGTGTGCCAAATTTATTAAATCTTTAAGAGAATTTTTTGCGAAATCTTCGTAACGAAAAAATTTTGAAGAAAGAAGTAAAACCGAAATTCCTTCGGTTGTTCTTATTTGTATTCCTGGAAAAACATGGTTCCTTTTTTGTCCCGAAGGGAATAAAAAGAAACCTCTTGTAGTATCATGTTCCGTTATAAAAAAGTCCGTATAACCCTGTGAAAAATGAAAATTCATACTTGAATAAATATTTGAAATTACATCTCTTGATGAAATTGTATGCGAATGCGGATCAAAAACAGTGTAATTATTCGAGGACGGTATAATTTTAGGTCCTTGAACCGGTAACAGTATTACAAGACAAATTATTGAAGCCACTAAAAATACGGAAAATACGGGGAAAAAAATTTTCGCTTTTCTGCTTAAATTTTTTGCTTTGGCAAAAACTATTGCAAAAACTGTTGTCCAAACAAACCATGAGACAAGTGCAAAAATGTAACCTGAGCGTTCCATGGTCAAAATATGGTATGCGAATGCATAAAACGGCTCAATAAAAAGTCTTAATAAAGGCCATTGTAAATGAAAAGAATTTACCGTTTGTCCGGTTGCAATATCAATTAAATTCGGAGCATAGCAAAAATAATTTATTAAAAAAGATACAAATAATACAGATATTAAAATATAAACTTTTTTCATTTTTATTTTTTTGAACTTTTTGTATCAACGGCTAATGCAAATTTTGTAACCCCCGTTTTTTTTGCCTTATCTATTATTTGAATTATTAAATCGTATTGAACATTTTTGTCGCCTTTAATAACTACGGCTTTATCGGGGTTTGATCTTGTAAGTTTAAAAATTGCCTCTTCAAGATATGCCATGTGAACTTGTTTGTTATCGATATATATAAAACCGTCTTTATCCGCCGTAATTTCTATATTTTTAGATTTTGCATTTTCGGTAACTTCCGCTTTTGGCAGATTAATTTTTATTTCGTTATTTGACAACATTGGTGTTGTTATCATAAAAATTATAAGCAGCACCAAAACCACATCGGTAAAAGGAGTTATATTTATATCTGAAACTATTTTATTTTTTCTTTTCATTATTATTTATAAACCGATTCCTTTGGTAATAACTTTATAATATCATCCGTTGCAGATACGGCATATTCCATATCAACCGTAAAATTATCAATTGCTTTTGAAAGAAAATTATATGCTACAACAGCAGGTATTGCAACTAATAAACCGGTTGCCGTTGCAATTAACGATTCTGCCACACCGCCTATAACAACACTTATTCCTCCGGAACCTGCCAGTGAAATATTATGAAATGAATGAATAATACCTATTACCGTTCCGAATAAACCTATATAAACCGACACGCTTCCGATAGTTCCTATTATTGTTGTATATCTTTCCAATTTTACCGTTTCCAATAAGATTTCTCTTTTCATTGCTTCTTTTACATTTGGTTTTCCCGTATGCAAGAATTGGGTTAAACCGGCTTTTACAATATTTGCTACAGGAGAATTTATTCTTTTACAAAATAAAATTACTTCCGTAATATTATTATTTTCTTGCAGAAGCTTATGAATTTTTTTCATAAAGTTTTGAACCGAAATTTTATTTTTACTTTTAAATTCAAGTATTTTAAAAATAATTACGGTAACCGAAATTATTGAAGCAAACAACAATACATACAGGGTTGCCCCGCCCATTGATAAAATTTCAAAAATGCTTTTATTTTCAAACATAATTTCTCCAAAAATGAAAATCAGTTAGACCACGCCGGAGTGAAAGAACTTCCCGGAATATCGGCCAATTTTCTAATGCCCGAGCCGTCAACTCCCATTATATATATTTCACTTTTACCCGACCTTGTGGAACTGAATGCTATAAATCTTCCGTCGGCAGACCATACCGGTGACTCATTGTTTCCCTGAGCTTCCGTTAATCTGAATAATTTGGCTTTCGGTAAATCATAAATAAAAATATCATAAAATCTGTCTGCTTTCATTGTAAAAACAATTTTATCACCTTTAGGGGACCATACCGGAGTATCACAAGGTCCTTTTGAAGTAAGTCTTCTTAAATTTACTCCGTCTATATCCATTATATAAACCTGCGGATATCCCGCTCTGTCGGAAATGAATGTTATTTCTTTACCGCTCGGTGAAAACGACGGGCTTGTGTCAATATATTTTCCTTCCGTCAATCTTCTTAAAACAACACCGTTACTGTCCAAAAGGTATAAATTAGGAAAATTTCCTCTTGATAAAGTTGCAACCATTGTTTTCCCGTTAGGTGCAAATGATGTAGGGGCATTTAAACCTTGAATTGTGGAAAGTGCCTTTCTTTTATTTTTGGTTATATCCACAAGAAATAAGTCCGGGTTATTGTAAAGATAAGTTGTGTAAATTATTTGGTTTGTATGCGGAACCCATTTCGGAAGAATGTTTATTCCGTTGTCTTTTGTTATTCTTCTTAAATTATAGCCGTCATAATCTATTACATAAATTTCTTTATATTTTGTATTGTTATTTGAAAATGCTATTTTTGAAGTGGCAATTCCAACTTCTCCGGTGAACCTTTTTACAATTTCATCACTTATTTGATGAGCTACGATTCTATAATTTACCGTAGTATTATTATATTTGTCTTCCCAAATAAGCTGCCTGCTGTCAACGTCATACATCTTAACCGTAATTATTAATTTTGTCAATTCAACTACGGAAACTTCTCCTGTTAAAATTACGGAAACATTTTTTTGTGCCCAATAAGAAAAATGAGATTTCATGTCGAATTTATATGAAGTATTTGCCGTAGCTACATTAAAATGTCTTGATAAAATTAAATCGTTTTCCAATACATCTCTAAAATCTTTTGCTGTTTCCATTTCTTCAAATGTTCCGTTTACGGGAACAAAATCCGCAAGCCCTATTCCCGACCTGCTTGCATTGCTTCCGGACAAAGACAAATAAATGTCGTCCTGACAAAAACCTGCCGTAAAATATGAAAACAAAATGAATAATGTTACAAAAAAGATGTTTGTTAATTTAGTTAAATTTAAATTCAAAATAAACTCCTAAATCATCTTCCGTATATGCCTCCGGTAAAGGAGCAAAAGGACTTGATAATATAATTGCTCTTGTTGCATTTTCATCAAAGTCGCTGTTTCCGGAAGATTCTTTTATTCTTGTGGCAACAACATCGCCATCTCTGTTAATTTTAAAATATATAACGGCTCTTAATGCCCTGTATGCACCGGCCCATTGCCAATTTCTTCTTATTTTCTTAACTATGGAATTTGCATAGTAAGAAAATTTAAAGTTTGTGTTTTCAAACATAACGCCTTTGCTTCCGCTGTTTGAAGGAACATTAAAAGGATCCGTATCACTGCCTGTTTTTGCATCCGCAAAAACATCATTTTCTTTTTGAACTGAAGTTTCTTTGGTTACTTCCTTATTTACTTCTTTTTTCGGTTTTTCTTTAACTTTTTGTTTTTTTTCTTCAGTTTTTTTCTTTGCTTCTTTTTTCTTTGACTTCTTCTCTATTTTTATACTGTCATTATCAATTTCTTTTTTTGTTTCCTTCACCACGGCTTTCTTTTCATATTTTTCAGTTGCGGATTCGGACTTAGCCGGGTTGTTATTTGCAAAATTATTTGTTTCTACAGGTGAAATAAAATTAACATCTATCGGAATTTGTATAAAATTTTCTTCTTTTTTTGTGTTATAAAAAATTGCAAATAATACAACCAAATGTAAACAAAGCGAAAAAACAAAAAAAGGAAAAAGTTTATTTGATTTATCAATTTGCATATACTTTCAGCTTTTCTTTAGCCGTAAATGCCTCGGCACTTTTCGGAAAATCCTGCAATATGGATTTCAATACTATAACCGTTTCGTTTTTCTTTCCCAAAAGTTCCAAACATAAAGCCATTTTTAATCTTGCCGAGGATGCAAATTCGGAAGTTTGATAAGAAGATTCCACTTTTTTATATTCTTCGTAAGCATCAGCCCAACTGTTTCTTGAATATAAACATTCTCCTATATAATATTGAGCATGTACGGCTAATTCATGTTCCGGATATTTTTTTAAAAATGATTTAAAACCCATTTCCGCAAGTTCATACCTTCCGACAAGAAAATCATTATAAGCATTATTATAAACTTCCGACGGACTTGCCTGCAAGTCGGGTTGCTTTGTGTCCGAAATTTGATTGTTTTTCTGGATAAATTCCAAATCCTGAATTTTTTGTTTTAATGAAGAAACCGTTTTGTTAAGCGCCTGTATTGAAGCATTCATTGTATCTATCGTCGCTAAACTTGCATCATATTTGGAATATAAATCTACTTGCTTTTCCTGTAAATTTTTATTGGCAACCTGTAATTGTGCAACTTCGCTTCGCAAATCGGAATCGGTTTGTTGGTTTAACGCCGCGCACCCCGATATAAAAAATAAAACCGGTAAAAAAAATATAAATTTATTGTATTTCATTTAGTTTACTTAACGATAACTTTTGTTTCGGCTCTTCTGTTTTTAGCCCAAGCAGACTCATTGCTTCTTTTATCCTCGGGTTTTTCTTCACCGTAAGAAATTGTAGCTATTCTGCTTGGCAAAATACCAAGTTGAACGTAATATTCTTTTACTTTTAATGCTCTTCTTTGTCCCAATGATAAATTATATTCGGAAGTTCCTCTTTCGTCGCAATGACCTTCAACAACAAGTTTTAAATTTGCATTGTTTTTTAAATATTTTGCATTTTCTTTTAAAATTTCTTTTGCTTCTTCGGTTATGGAATTACTGTCGTAATCAAAATATATGGTAGCTAAGCCGGCTCTTTTATCCGTAGCAGAATTTCTTAAAGAAGGTTCATCCGTAAATCTTATATCATCAATTGATATCGGCTCACCTTGAGAAGAAAAAGCATCATCTCCTCCCAAAGTACCGTCAGGGTTTGTTGTTTGTTTTTTTGCACAAGCTCCGATACATAAACATAATGCCAACAACATAATTACAGATAAATTTTTCATATATCCTCCGTTTATTTTTATTCTAACAAATATTTAGATTATTTTATCTAAATAATAATTTTTCGTCAACATATATAAACGGTATAATTTAAGTACAAATTTAACGTTTTGATACTGTTAAATATTTTCCCAATTTTATATAATTCTACGATAATTGAAGGTATTAACGGTTAATAAAAATTATTAAGAGGTAATAAAGATGAAAGACGAATCAAAATGTTTGCATTCCGGATACACTCCGGTAAACGGCGGTCCGCGAGTTATGCCGATATATCAAAGTACTACTTTTCGTTATAATTCAACACAGGAAATTGCGGAAGTTTTCGATGACCCTACAAAAAACCATATATATTCAAGATTTACAAATCCGACCGTGGATGTTGTAGAAAAGAAAATTGCAGACCTTGAACACGGAGTTGCCGCAATGTGTACATCTTCGGGGCAAATGGCATCGTTACTTTCAATACTTAACCTTTGTAACTCGGGGGACAGTTTTGTAAGTACATCGGCTATTTACGGCGGAACAATAAACCTTTTTGCTTTTACGCTTAAAAAACTCGGTATAGAGTGTATTTTTGTCAGTGTGGATGCAACGGAAGCAGAAATACAAAAAGCAATAAAACCGAATACTAAAGCAATTTTCGGAGAAACATTAACAAATCCTTCTTTGCAAATATTCGATATAGAAAAATTTGCCAAAGTTGCGCATGCAAATAAAATTCCTTTAATAGTTGATAATACTTTTGCAACACCCATACTTTGTAAACCTATAGATTACGGAGCAGATATTGTTGTTCATTCAACATCAAAATATATGGACGGACATGCTTTGCAGGTAGGCGGAGTAATTATAGATTCCGGAAAGTTTGATTTTACTTGCGGAAAGTTTCCGGAATTTACCGAACCCGACGAATCTTATCATGGAACCGTTTACACAAAAAAATATCCGTTTGCACCGTATATTATAAAAGCAAGAATGCAACTTATGAGAGATTTCGGTGCATATCCTTCGGGACATTCCGGATTTTTATTAAATATAGGTGTAGAAACACTTGCCGTCAGAATGGAAAGATATTGTTCAAATGCAATAACCGTAGCAAAATATTTGGAAAAACATCCTAAAATAGAATCGGTAAATTATCCGGGGTTGAAAGGCAATAAATATTATGATTTGGCACAAAAATATTTACCCAAAGGACAAAGCGGAGTAATGTCTGTAACAATTAAAGGCGGCAAACAACCTGCAATAAAATTTATGGATAATTTAAAAATGGCTTCAAACGAAGTTCATGTTGCAGATATAAGAACTTGTGTTTTGCACCCTGCATCCGCTACACACAGACAGCTTACCGATGAGCAATTGGTAGCATGCGGAATAAACCCGGGAATGGTTAGGTTTTCCGTAGGGCTTGAAAATGTTGATGATATTATTGAAGATTTGGAAAATGCTTTAAAAGCTGTATAAACAGAGGTTTTTATGTTAATAGATTCTCATGCACATACAACCGATACAAAATTCGATACGGATAGAAATGAAGTTTTAAACAGAGCATTTGCAAACGGACTTGAATACATAATAGAAGTGGGTTGCGAACCTCCCTTTTGGGATAAAGTAGCCGAGCTTTCAAAAAATGAAAAAATTTATTCAATGTTCGGGCTTCATCCGCAGGATGCCGATAAATTTAACGATGAACTTTTTGATAAATTAAAAACTTTATTGAATGATAAAAAATGTGTGGCAGTTGGTGAAATAGGGCTCGATTACCATTACGAAAATTATGACGGTAAGTTGCAAAAAGAAGTTTTTATAAAACAAATAAATTTAGCTTTGGAAATAAATAAACCGATTTGTGTTCACTGTAGAGATGCTTATGATGATATGGTGGAAATTTTTAAAAGTTTTACCGGTTTACCAAAGGGTGTAATACACTGTTTTTCCGGAAGTTTTGAACAGGCAAAAGTTGTGCTTGATATGGGCTTTTTAATAGGTATCGACGGACCTTCAACTTATCCCAAATCCAACAAACTTACAAAAGTTATTGAAAATGTTCCTTTGGATAAAATTTTAGTTGAAACCGATTGCCCTTACCTTGCACCTCAGAAATACAGAGGAACAAGAAACGAACCTGCTTATGTTGTTGAAGTTGCAAAAAAAATTGCCGAAGTTAAAAATGTTTCTTTTGAAGAAGTTTGTGAAACCACATTTGCAAATACATTGAAACTTTATAATATAAAATAATTTTTATGAAAAATTTGATTTTGATATTATTATGCTTTGTTTTGTTTTGTTCATGCTCAGTTCTTGATTACCCGAAAAGAATAGCAGGATACTCTGTTGCAAATTTTGAAAACGAACGGGAAGGCAGGTTTGCAATGGATATAAATTTACCTGCGCAAAAAGCATACAATAAATGTAATTTGTTTATATTTGAAAAACATCTTAAAACAAATTTTAAAAATGATAAAAAATTATATGTAGTTGCAAGTCAGTGTTCGCTGCTTTATGAATTTTGTTTGGATTCCACGGAAGTCGGTTTTTTTGTAAAAGAAAAAGATGACAAATCATCAACAATAGAAATAATTTCGAACAATGTAAACCTTGCTAAGTTTATTTTTCAAAAATTTAAGGATTATAACAATTAGAAATATCTTTTACAATTTATAATTTTTAATTTTTGATTGACACGGAATAAAAAAATAATTATAATTTTTTTATTGTTTATTTAAGAATGGAGGAAAAAAATGAATTTAATTAAAAATTTTGCAGTTTGTATTGCAGTTGTTTTAGTTGCCGTTTCTTTTGTTTATTCGGCACAAAATCCCGCTATAAGTCGTGATGCTTCGGGTGCTTATGTTTATGAAACAACTATCGGTTCTCTTGTTCAAAGGAGAATGTATGAAGAAATTAAAATGATAAACAATTCGTCTTATCCGCTTGCATATATTACTTGTAAAATTGTTATTAAAGGTGTGGAGCATGATATGAGACCGATTCCTTTTTTAAAAGTTGCCGACAGCGAAGGTTTTGACGGATATTATGAAGATGATATCAGCAGAGAAATTCCGAAATATTTCGGCAAAGACGGAAAATTTTCAAAGAAAAATAATAATGTAGTTAAATTTATTTTTAAAATGAGAGAAAATGAAGACAAGGTTGCAATAACGGATGTTTACGATTCCGAAGATGATTTATGTTTTATAATTTCCGATACTCAAGACAATTATCAACCTTCCGTAGCTCCGGCTGCCGTTGCGCCTGTTGCTCCTTCCGCACCTGCTGTTGCTGCACCTGCTGCACCTGCAACACCTTCGGTTGCACCGGCAACGGATGATACTACCGTTGTTATTGACGGTAAAAAATATTTGATTCATGGCGGAAAAGCTTATCCGGTACAATAGTTAAAAATATTTACGGAGTTTATATGAGAAAAAATTTCGGGCAACAAACATGGTTTTACCCTATGCCTGTATTAATAGTTGCGGCTTATGACGAGCATAATAAAGCCAATGCAATGAATGCGGCGTGGGGCGGAATATACGATTATAAAAAAGTTATTATTTGTTTGGATGAAAGTCATAAAACAACAAAAAATATAAAAATTAAAAAAGCTTTTACAATAAGTTTTGCGGATGTTAAACATGTAAAAGAATGTGATTATTTAGGCATAGTTTCAGGTAACGATATTTCGGATAAAATAGAAAAAGCTGGTTTTAGCATAACAAAAAGTTCTTTTGTTGATGCGCCCGTAATAAACGAACTTCCGATGACTTTGGAATGTAATTTGTTAAAATTTGATGACAACGGAAATATTATAGGTGAAATTGTTAATGTAAGCGCAAAAGAAGAAATTTTAAATGATAAAGGTCAAATTGATCCGTTGAAGTTACAACCTATATCTTATGACGGTGTCGGACATAAATATTTAAAAATAAGCGAAATTGCCGGAACTGCATTTTCTGACGGAAAAGCAATAAAATAATTTTTTACATGTTTTTGTTGGGAGTATAAAATGACAATTATAGAAAAACTTAAAGAAGATTTAAAAACATATATGAAAGCGAAAGATATGGTAAGTTTAAATACGGTTAGAGCCATACTTAATGAGATAAATATAAGAGAAATGAAAAATATAAAAATTAACGATGAAGAAATTATAAAGGTTCTCAGAAGTGAAGCAAAAAAGAGAAAAGAATCTATTGAAACTTTCCAAAAAGCAGGCAGAACCGATTTGACGGAAAAAGAAGGAAAAGAACTTAAAATAATAGAAGGATATCTTCCTGCCGAAATGTCAGATGAGGAATTGATTGCAAAACTTAAAGAAGTTGCGGCTTCTTGTTCGGATAAAAATTTTGGAACGGTAATGAAAGCCGCCGTATCTGCACTTAAAGGTGCAGCAGACGGCAAAAGAATATCCGCTTTATTAAAACAAATACTTTAAATTGTAATTAAAGAAAGAAATATTTTATATATTTTTACCGTAAATACCCGACAATCCTTTATTTAGAAAATTCGGAGAAAATTTTGCTTAATAATTTATCGATAAAAAATTATGCTTTGATAGAGGATATTTCGATTGACTTTACAAAAGGTCTTTCAGTATTAACGGGTGAAACAGGCGCCGGAAAATCAATAATAATAGGAGCTGTCGATTTATTGTTAGGTGAAAGGGCATCATCATCGGCAATAAGAAACGGACAAAAAATATGTACGATAACGGCAAGTTTTGATATTTCTTCAAACAAAAAAATAAATTCCGTATTTGAAAAATACGGTCTTGAACAAACCGATGAACTTATAATAAGAAGGCAACTGGATATTTCCGGCAAAAATAAAATTTTTATAAATGACACCCCCGTAAGTTTAACCGCATTAACGGAAACAGGAAAATACCTTATTGATTTTTATGCTCAACATAAAAGTAATATGCTGTTTGACGGTAATTATCAACTGCAACTGGTTGACGATATTGCCGAAAATAAAAAATTGTTATCGGAACTTAATGAAAAATATACAATTCTATCCGAACTTCAAAATAAGAAAGAAAATTTAATTTCATCTCAAAAAGATAAAGAAATAAAACTTGATATTTATAATTATCAGTTAAATGAATTAAAAAAAGCGGCATTAAAACCCGATGAAGAACAACAAATTCAGCAGCAACTGCCTTCTTTAAAAAATGCCGAAAAAATAATAGCACTTTCAAATGAAATTTCATTTTTGCTTTACAAACGTGATAATTCCGTTTTGGATTTGGCGGAACAGGTTGCAAAAAAAACGGATACCTTAAATTCTTTGGGTATAAATACGGAAAACATTTCAAAAATGATTAACGGTGCAATTGCTCAATTGAATGAAGTTTATAATGAAGTATATGATATTGCAAATACCGTCGATTCCGATCCGAATGCATTGAATAACTTGCTTGAACGCCAACAGCTTATTAAACAGTTAAAATCGAAATATAAAAAAACTGTTGACGAACTGATTGCTTTTGAAACCGAACTTGAAACAAAAATTAAAGAAATAACATTTTACGATTCCAATTTGGATAGTATTGAAAAAGAAATTAAATCCGCACAAAAAGAAGTTGAAGATATTTGTTTACAAATTTCAAATAAAAGAAAAGCCGTATCAAAAAAACTTTCCGATGATATAGTAAAACAATTGAAAGATTTGAATATGAAAAATGCACAATTTGCAATTGATGTTAAACATGCTTCGTTAAGTCGCAACGGTTACGATAAAGTGGAATTTTTATTCAATTCAAATTTAGGTCAGCAATTAAAACCGCTTGCCGATGTTGCTTCCGGCGGGGAATTGTCAAGGGTATTACTTGCAATAGCGGTAATTTTATCGAATTTTTACAGTGTAGGAACAATTATCTTTGATGAAATAGATACCGGTGTAAGCGGTTTAACCGGTGAAAAAATCGGTAAAAAATTAAAAAATATTTCAAAACAAAAACAGGTAATATTAATAAGCCATTTGGCACAGGTAGTTTCCAATGCCGACAAACACATAAAAGTTTACAAAGATATTGTTGATAATAAAACGGTAACAAAGGTTAAAGTTTTAAACGAACAGGAACATATAAAAGAAATTGCAACACTGATTTCAGGTGAAAAAATTACCGAATATGCAATAAAACATGCAAAAGAGTTGGTTAAATAAACAGTTGAAAATTAACGAATATTTTAGGTATGATATTATGATTATGAAGAAATTTTTAAGCTGTGTTATATTAATATTTTTTATATTTGCGGGGTGTTCGAAAAAACAGGAACAGGTAACGGAACAACAACCGGTTGAAGAAATTCCGGAAGTTGAAACTTTTGTTTTTTATCAGGGCACTAATTTTAACGATCTTTTGCATAAAAGTAAATTACAACCTTCGGAAATTACCGAAATTTTGGCAGAACTTAAAAAAATGGTCAATATAAATAATTGTAAGCCGAACGATTTTTATGAAGTTACATATTCCACGGTTGTTCCGTCATGGCAAAATTTTAAATATTTTCCTTCAAGCGAATTGTTTTTTTATGAACTTACAAAGTCAACGGATAATATAATTAATGGACAAAAAATTCAATTGGAAACAACAAAAAACCGTTATGAAATATCGGGAACAATAGAAAATTCTTTATGGAATTCAATGGCAGCTGAAAATATAAGTCCGAATATAATTATTTCTTTTGCAAATATGTTTGCATGGCAATTTGACTTTTTAACCGATACAAGAAACGGGGATAAATTCAAAATAATTTATGAAACTGAAACTTTAACAAAAACACAAAATATAATATCTGCAAAAATTTTGGCGGGACAATATAAAACCGCAACACATACTTTTAATGCAATAGCTTTTAAGGATTCAAAAGGATATGAAAATTATTTTGATGAGAACGGCAAGTCGATAAAAAGCAGTTTTTTAAAAGCTCCGCTTCAATTTAAAAGAATAAGTTCTTATTTTACAAAAGCAAGGTTTCATCCGATACTAAAATATTACAGACCGCATGAAGGTATAGATTATGCCGCACCTACGGGAACACCCGTATCAGCGATAGGTGACGGAGTTGTGATAAAATCGCAAAAAAGCGGCGGCTACGGTAATTTGGTAATAATAAAACATCCTAACGGTTACAGCACTTATTACGGGCATTTATCAAAATACGGCAGAGGTATAAAAAAAGGTGTTCGTGTTAAACAGGGGCAAGTTATAGGTTATGTCGGTGCAACGGGGCTTGCAACCGGACCTCATTTGGATTTCAGAATACAATTGAACGTAAAATTTTTGAACTTTTTAAAATTAAAAACGCCCCCGAATATAACTTTAAAAGGACAAGATAAAATAAAATTTGACGAATATAAAACAGAATTGTTGCAAAAGTTAAACAATCTTTAAATTTAATTAAGGAGAAATAAAATGGCATTTTATTTTGATGAACCGTCTCATACTTTTAACGAATATCTTTTGGTTCCGGGATATTCGGATCAAAATTGTATTCCGGATAATGTCAGTTTAAAAACTCCTCTTGTAAAATTCAATAAAAAGAAAAAAGAAAAATCATCTTTAAGTATAAATATACCTATGGTTTCTGCAGTTATGCAGGCGGTTTCAGACGATAAAATGGCTATTGCTCTTGCAAAAGAGGGAGGTATAAGTTTTATCTATGCAAGCCAAAGTATTCAAAATCAGGCGGATATGATTTCAAGAGTTAAATCTTACAAAGCGGGTTTTGTAACATCGGATTCAAATGTTCGTCCGGACCAAACATTGGAAGAAGTTATTGCTTTAAGTAAAAAAACGGGACATTCCACATGTGCCGTAACCGAAGACGGAACGGCTCACGGGAAACTTGTCGGAATAATAACATCCAAGGATTTTAGAATTTCACACTGTAAACCGAACTCAAAAGTTGCTCAATATATGACAACTCTTTCCGATATGGTAACAGGTCAGGAAGGAATAACGTTAAGCAAAGCAAACGAAATTATTTGGAATAAAAAAATTAATCAGTTACCCATTATTGATAAAAAAGGAAATTTGGTTTCTTTGGTTTTCAGAAAAGATTATGCCACACATGAAATACACCCGTTGGAATTGCTTGATTCAAACCGCAGATATATCGTCGGTGCAGGTATTAATACAAGGGATTATATGGACAGAGTTCCGGAATTAATTAAAGCCGGTGCCGATGTTTTTGTTTTGGATTCAAGTGAAGGTTATTCTTACTGGCAGGCAAAAGCCCTTAAAGATATTCATAAAACTTTCGGTAAAAATATAAAAGTAGGCGCAGGTAATGTGGTTGATGAAGACGGTTTTAATTTTCTTGCCGAAGCAGGGGCTGATTTTGTAAAAATAGGTATCGGCGGCGGTTCAATATGTATTACTCGCGAACAAAAAGGTATAGGGCGCGGTCAGGCAACAGCAACAATAGAAGTTGCAAAAGCAAGAGATAAATATTATAAAAAAACAGGTATTTATATTCCTATTTGTTCCGACGGCGGAATAGTGCAGGATTATCACATAACGTTGGCTTTGGCAATGGGTGCCGATTTTGTTATGCTCGGCAGATACTTTGCAAGGTTTGATGAAGCCCCTTCAAATAAACTTGTCGTAAACGGAAATTATGTTAAAGAATATTGGGGTGAAGGTTCAAACAGAGCAAGGAATTGGCAAAGATATGACTTGGGCGGGAAAAAATCTTTAAGTTTTGAAGAAGGTGTGGATTCTTACGTTCCTTATGCAGGTCATTTACATGACGGTATTTCCGTAACTCTAAGAAAAATAACACATACAATGTGTAATTGCGGTGCTTTATCAATTTCAGAATTACAACAAAAGGCAAAACTTACGCTTGTCAGCCAAACAACAATAAGCGAAGGTTCGGCACACGATGTTATAGTTAAAAACACATCAATGCAAAGCTAAAAATTCCGTAGGAATTTTTGAGGAATAGAAGTATTGAAGTATAGATGTATAGAAACGACAATAATATAAACTTAATATGTAATAAAAAAACAGGAAGAAAAATTCTTCCTGTTTTTTAATTTTTAAAATCGCTAATTACTAATTAGTTGTAAATCGTTTTTAGCGGTTTATAACATTGTTTTTCTAAGTTCTTCTGCGGATTTTGCGCTTAAATATGCAGGTGCAATATCAAATATTGTTCTTGCTCCGGATTGTCCTTCTTTATTTAATCTGTAAGCTGCTCTTGCAAATGCCACAAGAACACTTGATGTAAATTCCGGATTTGATTCAAGTTTTATATTATATTCTATTACATGTTTTGTTAAGCCTGTTTGTCCTGTTCTTATAACACAACCGCCGTGCGGAAGTCCGGAGTGATTTTTTTTCATTTCTTCTGCGGTAATAAAATGAACCGTGGTATCATAGTCGGAAAAATAGTTCGGCATTTGTTTTATTTGTTTTTCTATTTTTGCTTTATCGGCACCTTCCGCTGCTACAACAAAACATTCCCTTGTATGTTTTTGCCTTGTTGTAAGTGTAGGGTTTTCACCGTTTTTTACCGCTTTAACGGCAGCTTCAACGGGAATTGTATATTGTCTTGCATCCAAAACACCTTCTATTCTTCTGACGGCGTCCGAATGCCCCTGGCTTACGCCTTTACCCCAAAAAGTATAATCTTTTCCGTCAGGTAAAATAGCATTTGCATACATTCTGTTAAGTGAAAAAAGTCCCGGGTCCCAACCGACCGAAATTATTCCTATTTTTCCTGCCTGTTTTGCTGCTTTATCTACATTGGCAAAATGTTCGGGAATTCTTGCATGTGTATCAAAACTGTCTATTACGTTGAACATTTTTACATATTTCGGAGTTTGAACAGGTAAGTCGGTTGCACTTCCTCCGCATAAAATTAAAACATCTATTTTATCTTTCCAATTTTCAATTTCCGCCACATTTACAACGGCAGCATTAGATTTTACTTTTAAATCTTTAGGATTTCTTCTTGTAAATATTGCAACAAGTTCTACATCAGGGTTTTGCTTAACGGCATTTTCTACACCTCTTCCCAGGTTTCCGTAACCTACAATACCTAATCTCATAAAAACTCCTATTTTATTAAAAATTTAATTTTTAAGTTTCTTTTGATTATACTTTTTTTTATTTCTACTATCAATAAACTTTAAATTTTAAAACAGATAAAACTGTTCATCAATATTTTTATAATCCGGATAATTTATTTCTTTTTCTTTTAACGGATATTTTTCGGTTATTCTGTTTAACATCGTATTTAATCTTTTTTTATATGCGGAATTTACATAAGCACTTTTATAATAAGAATTTATTTTTCCATATAAATGCGGTAATTTATTTTTAATAAAATTTAAAAACTGTATTTTTGTTTCTCCTCTTAAATTTAAAATAGCAGTAATTGCATAATTTACGTTATTTTGTTTTGCAATTTTATATAACAAACTTAAATTATTATATGAATCGGTAAGCTCCGGAATTATCGGCATAATAAATATACCTGTGTTAACATTTGTTTTTGAAAATTCTTTTAAATTATTGAATCTCTCCAATGATGTTGCGGCATTAGGTTCAATAAGTTTTCTTACTTTTTCATTTACAGTTGTAATAGTACATGCTATATTGACAGGAACAAATTTTGATAATTCTGCAAACAAATCAAAATCTCTTAATATAAGTTTTGATTTTGTTGATAAAGTTACGGGAACTTTATATTTTATACATAGTTTTAAAATTTCAGGCATTAATTTATATTGTTTTTCCGCAGGTTGATAACTGTCCGTAACTCCACCGATATTAACAATGGTTCTTTTCCATTTTTTTGAAGATATTTGTTTTTCAAAACATCCTACTATGTTTTTCTTTACATATATATTATCAAAAAAATTGGTTGAATTGATATATTTGTGAGAATACAAAGCAAAACAATATTGACATTTATGTTCGCAACCTCTGTAAATATTTAAATCCCAATTGAATGGAAGGAAATTGCTGTCAACTTTATTACAAGCCGTTTTTGAATTTATTTCTATATAGTTTGCCATGATTGTCGTTAAAGATATGGTGCTAATTTTGCTAAAATTCCGTTCGTATAAGGAATTTCGCCCAAAAGAGTTTTTCTTATGGATACAACTTCTTCCGTTGAAACAGGTTTTAAATGTGCAACTTTGTTTCTTATACTTTTACATTTTTGTAAACTTTTATATTCTCTGTTGTTCAAATTTGCTTTTTCTCTTATATCTCTGATACCGTTATCCAATATTTTTTTCGGATCTATTTTATTTTTAATATTTTGCTGCTCGTCCGGAACTTTTATATCATCTTGCTTTTCAAAAGTTTCAAAACCGTAAGCGCTAACCATAACAATTCTTTCAAATGCCTTAACATAACAGTTTGCTATTGCCGACGGTTCCATCGCATTCGTGTTTTTATACTTGTTATATAAAAATTCACCGGTAGCAACATATTTAACCATAATTGAATCTTGCACAAATTTAGAAAAATCCTTAAAAGCAATTTTTATTTCATTTTCAAGTTTTGTTATTTTTAAATTAAAATCATTTTCTTCTTTCAAATGTTTTAATAAATCGTTATATTTATCGTTTAATAATTTATGCTCCGAATAATATTTTTTTACTATTGTCTTTTTAAAAATTATATAAACTATAATAATTATAATTGCTACGAATATTAAATTTACAAGTATAATATGTAAACTGTATTTTAAAACAAAATCCAAAATTCTCGGATTTTTTGTAAAAAGGCCAAGAAATTTATCTACGGATATAAAATCTTTGTTTTCTATGATACCTAATATTCTTACTTTTCTTCTTATTGAATTATAATCACTGTCTTTTGCAGGAGCAAATCTTATTGTTTCGTTATCTTTAAACAATTCCAAAAATGTTTCTTTTACAACATTAACGATTTCCGGATATTTTTTTTGAAACTCCCTGTTTACCCATAAAGGGTCGTTAGGTATAGGTGAGTTTATTTCAAAAACTTTTATTAAAGAATTATTTTGGAATAACGAATTGTCTTGAAATAACGGTGTATTTTCAAACAATCCGTAAATATCATCATCATCATCATCAAACAATTCCATTAAATTTTCTTTTACAAAATTAATGGTCTGCATATATTTATTTTGAAATTCGCCATTTATCCATTTATTTTCATTATATACGGGAGATTCAATAATTCTTATTAAACTGTCATCCTTAAATAAAGGATCATTTTCAAATAGTCCGTAGAAAGAACAACAGGCATCCCATTTTCCGCTTATAACATAATTATAAACATCTTTTGCACTCGGTGAATTATCGTTTGCAAATTCCTTTTCTATAGTTATGTTATTTTCAATTAAAAATAATTTCGGGTACAAATAACCTGATGCGGAATTTTGATTTGTAAAATAAAATTTTTTACCTTGCAAATCTTGTATTGTGTTTATATTTCTATCTTTTCTTGCAAGTATAACAGGTAAATAACAGGTTTTCCACTGGTCATTAATTTTATAAAGTGATTTTAATATAACCGTATTTGATAATGAATAAACATAAGTTAAAGGAGACCCTTTATAAAAATCGCTGTTGCCTCTATCCATATCAATCATGAAAATATCATAATTCAAAACTTTTATTACTACTTCTTTATTCAGTTTTTCTTTTAAAGCTTTTGATATTTGTTGTTTATAATTATTAAGGTTGTCGCCTTTTAAAATAGTAATTGTAATTTGTTCTTTTTCAGCAGCAAAACATCCTGTTGATGTAAACAGGCAACAGAAAAAAAACATGGATAATATTAAAAATTTTATTTTTCTCATTGAAGGATATTTTACAAAATTCAGTGAATATTTACTATAAAAATTTATTTAGCAGAAGTTATATATTTTTCTGTATCTTAAAAAATAAAATATTGATACCAATATTGAAAGAAATTCTGTTGTCGGAACGGCCAACCAAATTCCGTTAATATTCAAAATTAAAGGTAATAACAAAATTGCCAAACTTAAAAATACAAGAGTTCTAAGGAACATAATTATTGAAGCAATTTTTCCGTTGGAAAATGCGGTAAACATTGCTGCCGAAAAAATATTTATTCCGGTAAACAAAAACGAAACGGCAAAAATAAAAAATCCTTTTAATGCAATATAAAACACATGCATATTTTCTTTTGCAAAAATATCTATTATGTAAGGGGCTGCCGGTATTGAAAATAAATAAATTAAAACGGAAGATAAAATTATAAAAATCATACTTATTTTAAAAGTGTTTTTTAGTCGGTATGTGTTTTTGCTTCCGTAATTGTAACTGAATATCGGTGCAACTCCTGAAGAATATCCGTAAAAAATTGATGTTAAAATAAATTCGGCATAAAGGACTATTGTAATTGCCGCAACACCGTCAACACCGATATATTTCATCATTTCTATGTTAAACAAAAAAGTAGTTACCGATACGGATAAATTTCCTATAAATTCCGCAATACCGTTATAACAACTTTTAACAATTGCAAGCAAATTTAAACTCGGTTTAACAAAATATAATGCGCCTTTTCTTTTAAATGTAAAATAAAAAAAACCTATTGTGTTTTGTGCAATAAAACCTGCAATTGTTCCGTAAGCTGCTCCGGAAATGCCCATACCCATTACGGCAATAAAAATATAGTCAAAAATTATATTTGTTGTTCCTCCTGTAAAAGTGGCAATAAGCCCAATTTTAGGTTTACCTGCCGCAATAAAAAACGAGTGAAATATCATTTGCAATATACATAAAGGTGAAAAAATTAAAATAGGAACAATATAATCGTAACAATATTCATAAATTAAATCATTTGAACCTAAAATATAAAGTATGGGTTTTATAAATATTAAACATATTAATGCAAAAATTAAACCGATTATTGCCGAAGAAATAACTATTAAAGAAAAATATTGTTTTGCCCGTTTGTTTTTTTGTTCACCCATCTTTTTTGCAACTAAAGCACTTCCTCCGGAAGCAAGCATGGTTGATATTGCAAACAATAAACTGAACAACGGATAAACTATATTTATTGCGGCAAATGCACTTGTGTTAACAAACCTGGAAACAAATACACCGTCAACCATAACATATAACGATACAAAAAATACCATTATCATTGTCGGTAATGCAAATTTTATTAAACCGAAAAATTTAAAATTTTGTGCCAACTTGTTTTCCATAATGTTAGTATGATACCAAAAACGGCAAAAGATTAGAAGGTAAAATTAATACTTATGTCAAATTTTATATATAATACGTCGGGAAATAACATTCTTTATTAATGTTTTGTTTTAAAGGCAAAGTTTCCTTTTACAAGAGATTATAATTTGGTACAATATTCCGATGAAAAAAATATTAATAACATTTCTGTTACTGTTTTGTTTCATATCTGTTACACACGCTTCCGATACGGACTTAAGAAAAAAAATCGCACAAATGATAATAGTAGGTTTTAACGGAACCGAAATTACACAAGACAATCCTATTTATGACGATATAATAAATGAAAGACTTTCCGGAGTAGTTGTTTTTTTAAAAGATAGTGCAAAGATAAAAGCTAATGAAAAAGATATTACAAAAAATATTAAATCACCAAAACAATTAAAAAAATTAATTAAACAAATAAAAAAACTTTCACCGCAAAAATTGTTTATTTGTATAGATGAAGAAGGCGGACAAATTACAAGGTTACCGTCTTCAATGGGCTTTAAGGCACAAGTATTGTCGCATAAACAATTAGGAGAAAAAGACAATATAAAACTTACATTTAAACAAGCTAAAAAAATTGCCAAGAATTTAAAAAAATTCGGTATAAACGTTAATTTTGCACCATGTCTTGATTTGGCTATAAATAAAGATTCTCCAATTATATATAAAAGGGAAAGAGCTTTTTCCGATAATCCGCAAATTGTCGCAAAACATTCACAAGCATATATACAAGCACATAATAAATATAATATTTTAACGGTTACTAAACATTTTCCGGGACACGGCAGTGCAATAGGCGATTCACATAATGGATTTACCGATATTACTTCAACATGGGACAAAATTGAACTTGAACCGTATATTGCTTTAGATGATGAAGGTTTACTAAATGCCGTTATGATTGCACATGTTTTTAATGAAAATTTAGATGAAATTTACCCTGCAACTTTATCCAAAAAAATTATAACCGATATTTTAAAAGAAGAAATAGGTTTTGACGGACTTGTCATTACCGACGATATGCAAATGAAAGCAATATCCGATAATTATACTTTGGAAGACAGTATAATAACGGCAATTAATGCCGGTAACGATATTTTGCTTTTTGCAAATAATATTAAAAGCAATAACAATATGGTAAAAGAATTTAACGATATAGTTTTTAATGCCGTAAAAAGCGGTAAAATTTTACCTGAAACAATAGAAAAAGCTTATAAAAAAATAACGGAAATAAAATCCCGTTTAAAATAAAAATATAAGGCATTTAAATGTTATTGGGTTTTATGGTTTTTAATTTTTACTTTTATAAATCTGTTTTATCTCGAAAAAGTTCCCTGCCGGATTCCGAAAATTAGAATTTTTTAATTTCTATTTAAGATTTGATGAAACAATTAAAACAAATCGGCAACAGTTAATGATAAAAACTCTTCAAAAGTTATTCCTTTTTGTCCGACAAGAAGAGTTTTATAAGGTTTAAACTTCTTATTAAAAAGTTCCATACCGGATAAATTTGTTGTATTTCTACCGCTTTTAACTTCAATACCAACGGATTTATTATCTTTTGTTACAACAAAATCAACTTCGTAGTTTCCTTCTCTGAAATAATTAAGTTTGTATCCGTTACATATACAATCATTTAACATGTGTGTCCCGACTGCAATTTCACAATATCTTCCCCATTTGTTCAAGTCGGATTTTACTTCTTTAAAAGTTTCCGTTTCAAATGCAGATACCAAAGCACTGTTATAAACCTGAAATTTTGGTATAGAGCTTTTTGTTTGAATTTGATTTTTTGAGTATTTTTGTAACCCACATAACAATCCTGCAACATTCAACAAATTAAGATAATTTGCTAATGTTGTTGTGTTTCCGGCATCCTGTAATTGTCCCAATATTTTTGTATAAGACAAAATTTGTCCGGAATAAATACTGCCTAACTGAAACAATTGTCTTAACAATGCCGGTTTTGTTATGTTTGACATTAATAACACATCTTTAGTTATTGCGGGCTCTATTAAAGAATCTTTAACATATTGTTTCCATCTTTTTTCATCTTTAATTAAATCTATACTTCCGGGATATCCTCCGAAAAAAACATATTCATCTAAAGACAAACCGAATGCAGATTTTATTTCTTTATAAGACCAGTGTGGTATTCTTATAATCTCATATCTTCCGGCAAGAGATTCACTTAAACCTTTTTGAACAAGAATTGATGAAGAACCAATCAAAACAACTTTAATATTTATTTTGTTTCTTGTATCATAATCCCACTGACTTTTTACAACTTCACTCCAATTTTTTATTTTTTGAATTTCATCAATTACAAGAATCAATTCTTTTTTTGAAGAAGATTTCAATTTTATTCTTGCAGTTTCCCATTGCTGTGTAAGCCAAACGGAACTTGCATTTATTTCATTATCTGCAGATACAAAAATATACTCTTTGTTTATGTCTTCCAACACTTGAGTAATTAAAGTTGTTTTACCGACTTGTCTTGCACCGAACAAAATTTGAATAAATTTTCTCGGCTCTTTCAGTCTTGATAAAATTAATTTATACTGGTTTCTTTTATATGTTCGGTTCATATTTATTTTTACTCCAATTTTATTTTACTCAGCCAACTGAGTAATTTTACTCAATCCATTGAGTAAAGTCAAGTTTTAAAAAATTCTTTTCAACTTTTTAAAATTTTTTAGAGTTGTTTTAGGTTCAACTTTTGGTGTTGGAGGTTTTAACGAGACTAATAAATTATTATTAATATTTTTTGATTATTTATTTGATAAAGCAGATAGAATATCTTCTATTAGTTCAAATGTGCCACTAATGAAACATCTTTAGCATTGAAACCTTTTTAATGTATGCTTTAAACTGCATTGAATTTTTAAATTTCATAATAAAATCTGTAGATATTTTGTTATTTTATTTTTTACGATATATTTGCATATATAAATAGTGTTTAAAACAACTTTTCTATTACGATAAAATGCGTATTTACGCACTTTCCCGTAATAGAAATTATACAATTACAAATCTAAGCTGTTAGGATTTAATAGAAATTCTTGTATATCCATTATCAATATACCATCATTATTTCTCCATACGGGAGATGGCATTTTTGTTACAACTATTTTTTTGAAAGAATCTTTTATATTGACTAAAGATTTTGTTTCCTGCTCGGTTTTTTCTCGTGTGGGAAGAGCAAATACCGCTTGAATATAAAATCTTTTACTTGCTTTATTACAAACAAAATCCACTTCCAACTGCTTACGCTGACTTATATTTTTTTTATTTTTTTCGTTTATCTCAACAATACCGACATCCACGGAATACCCTCTGATTTTTAATTCATTATAAATAACATTTTCCATTATATGGTCTTGTTCATCTTGTCTGAAATTTATTAAAGAATTTCTTATCCCTATATCGGTATAATAATATTTTAAGGGCGTTCCTATGTAACGATTACCTTTAACATCATATCTTTTTGTTTTCTGTATTAAGAAAGCATCTTCAAGATGATCTAAATATGTACTGATAGTTTTATCGGTAACTGAAATTTTCAGTTCGGTATTAAAAGTATTGGCTAATCTTACAGGATTAGTAAGAGAGCCTACATTTGAAGAAATAATTTCTATCAAAGTTTCTAAAATATCTTTATTTTTAATACGATATCTTTCAATAATATCGTTAAGATAAATGTTTGTTGCCTGATATTTTAAATAGTCCGACTTTTTTTCAATATTTTCCTGTAAAGTAACATCGGGCAAACCTCCATAAAGGCAATATTCATCCCAAGCTTTGTAAACATCAAACTTCTTTTTCTTAGCAGAATAAAATTCGGCAAAACTTAACGGGTATACTCTTATTTCATCGCCTCTGCCTCTAAACTCCGTTAAAACATCTTTTGATAGAAGTTTTGAATTACTGCCTGTTACATATACATCAACATTATCTAAATGTAGCAATCCGTTTAATACGCCGTATAATTTTACATACTTATCATAATTTTTATTCAATTCTTCTTTTGTTATGGCAAGCTGTATTTCATCTAAAAAAATAAAATATTTTTTTCTTTTATCTTTTATTTTTTCTCTAAGATATTCGTAAAGAACTTTACAATCTCTATAGCGGGAATTTTTTTCATCGTCCAATGCAAGAGTTATAATATTCTCTTTTTTTATCCCTTGTGATATCAAATAATTTTTAAAAATTTTAAACAACAAATAAGATTTACCGCAACGTCTTATTCCGGTAATAATTTTTATCATTCTGTTATTTTGGCTTGCTATTAACTTGTTTAAATACTGGTCTCTTTTTATTTCCATTTTAAACTCCTATTACGGAAAAATGCGTATTTACGCACTTTTTCGTAATAAAAATTATACAACAAAATTAATATCAAATCAAGAATAATAATAATTTTTTTATTATTATCTTTTCTTTAATGGTTTATTTTGTAATCTTGGTCTTGTTCTTTTCATATAATATTTTTCTATTTCTTGCTTTGGTAATATTTCAATTGTCTTTTGTAACAAAGCT
>ONEP01000057.1 GCA_900316875.1 Candidatus Ruminimicrobium bovinum | reverse complement strand
TTATTTGATAAAGCATATTTATCAAAAGAAAAAGCAGATACTTGGTACAATAATAACATAATTTCCAATCTATAATAATTTCTAAGGATTCAAAATTGATAAAACTTAAAATATAAACTACAGTGCAAACTTAACAATAGAATATCCATATATTTGACAAAAATAATAAATAAAAAACTTTTTATTTATATTGAAAATTAGTATAATATACTTGTTGTATAATAAATTTTATCTAAATTAAAAATGTCAGAACAAAAATTTAAAGCAATAGATTTCTTTTGTGGTGGCGGAGGAATGACCTGTGGGCTTAAGCAAGCAGGTATTGATGTCGTTGCCGGTATAGATTTTGATAACGATGCAAAAGAAACTTACGAATTTAATAATAAATGCCATTTTATACATTCCGATATAAAAAGATTGCACACCAATTTTTTTGAACGAAAATTCAGCATAAAAAGGAATGACGATAATTTAATTTTTGTCGGATGTAGTCCTTGTCAATTTTACAGCATTATAAATACGGATAAAAATAAATCCATAAAATCAAAAGATTTATTAATGAATTTTTTTCGTTTTGTCGAGTATTATAGACCGGGGTATGTCTTGGTTGAAAATGTTCCTGGTATTTTGACCAATAAAGATAGTATTTTACCTGAGTTTTTATCAAAACTAAAAAGTATAGGTTATAATGAAAAAAATAAAGTTGTAGATATGAGTTTTTATGGAGTTCCACAAACAAGGAAGAGATTTTCTTTGATAGCTACAAGATTAAATAAAGAAATTATTTTTCCAGAAGAAGATAATAAACAATCATTACTTAAAGATTTTATAGGTAAACATAACGGTTTTCCGGTTCTTAAAGCAGGGAATAAAGATAAAACGGTTTTGTGTCATACGGTTGCAGGTTTAAGTGAAAAAGGATTAAAGAGAGTGCAAAAAACGAAACATGATGGTGGTAGTCGTTTTGATTGGGCGGAAGATCCTGAATTACAATTGAAATGTTTTGTCGGTAAAGATAATAGTTTTAAAGATACTTATGGCCGTATGTGGTGGAATAAACCTGCATCGACAATTACAACAAAATTTTTCAGCATTTCAAATGGCCGTTTCGGGCATCCTGAAGAGGATCGTGCTATTTCTTTAAGAGAAGGTGCAACATTACAAACTTTTCCAAAAGATTATGTTTTTAAAACAAAAAGTATTTCCACAACGGCAAAACTTATAGGCAATGCCGTTCCTTGCGAATATGCAAGAAGATTAGGAGAGATTATAATTTATGGAAGAAAATAAAAAATTAGAAATGAGTTTTGAGCTTCACACAATTGAACATTTAGGTGTTAAAATGTATTCTGTCTTGCCAAATGCTATTGCAGAATTGATAGCAAATGCATATGATGCCGAAGCTAACAATGTATATATTAAATTATATGATAGAGAAGGTAATAAAAGTATTGTTGTTATTGATGATGGTTTGGGAATGTCTTTTGATGAACTTAATGATAAATTTTTGCATATAGGAAGAAAAAGAAGAATTGAAGATAATGGAATGAGTCCTAACGGATTGAGAAAAGTTACTGGTAGAAAAGGTTTGGGGAAATTGGCTTTTTTTGGTATAGGAGATACAATAAGAATTACAACTAAAAAAGATGGTAAAAAAGTTGAGTTTTCATTAAATTGGTCAGAGATAAAAAATTCTACAGCTTCTACATATGAACCTAAATTTAAAATTTCAGATTGTAATGTTAAAGAAATAGGAACAGAGATAGAATTAACAGAATTGAAGAGGAAATCTTCCTTTAATAAAGAATCCTTATCATTAAGTCTTTCAAAGTTGTTTAATTTTTTTGATTCCGATTTTAAAGTTTATATTTCCATTAATGACGATAATAATTTATTAATTGATAACAAACTTAAATATGAAAATCTTGATAAACAAATAGAATGGATATTGCCAAATAATAATGATATAAAAAATGAATATTTGGATAATAAAAAAGTTTCTGGTTGTATAATAGCAACAGAAAAACCTTTAAAACCCGGTTTAAGAGGAATAACTCTTTTTGCCCACGGTCGTTTAGTCAATGTTCCAGAATTTTTTGGAGTAGGAGAATCAAGTCACGGATATTCTTATTTGATGGGTTGGCTTAATGTCGATTTTATTGATGAACTTGAAGAAGATGTTATTTCCACTGATAGACAATCTCTTAATTGGGATTTACCTATTACTAATGAATTAAGAAATAATTTACAGAGATTATTAAAAGATATAGAAATAGATTGGAGAGCAAAAAGAAAAATAGAGAAACAAAAACAAATCTTAAATAAATCAAAAATAAACTTCGGTGAATGGTATAGTAAACTTCCTAGAAATATAAAAACTGATGTTGAGAAGATTGTTGATTCTGTTTATGATTCAGAGTTGACAACAGATAAACAGAACAATGTTATTGATATATTACATGGGTTGATTCCTGAATATGTTAATTATCATTGGAGGCATATCCATCCGACAATTCGCGATGCATCTTTTAACGATTATAAAAAAGCTGATTTTTACAGAGCTGTATTGGAGGCT
>ONEP01000092.1 GCA_900316875.1 Candidatus Ruminimicrobium bovinum | reverse complement strand
AGTATTTTAAAAATATTTTTCTTTTTGACAGTGCTTCAGGAACCGTCTATGAACGAAATATTTTTTAGGTAAGAATTTTTTACTTTAATTCTTAGGGTGACCATGTTCGTGGTGTTTTCCGTTACATTAGGTCGTTAGGAAAACACAGTTGGAGCCCGTGCCTAAAAAATATGAGTGAATGGTTCCAGCACAGAAAAAAGAGAAAATATTTTTAAAGAATTAATTCAAGACATATCTATTCCACTGTGACAGATTTTGCCAAATTTCTCGGTTGATCGACATCACAACCTCTCATTGTCGATACATAATAAGCAAAAAGTTGTAACGGAATAACATTTATTATCGGTGAAAAAATTTCATCAACTTCAGGAACAACTATTTGATAATCCGATAATTTTGTAACCGCAGTATCATTTTCATTAACTATTGCTATTATGTTTGCACCTCTTGCTTTTGCTTCTTGAATATTACTTATAATTTTTTCATATATTCTGCTTTTTGTTGCTATCACCATAACAGGCATATTTTCGTCTATTAATGCAATCGGACCGTGTTTCATTTCGCCCGCGGCATAACCTTCGGCATAAATATAAGAAATTTCTTTTAATTTCAATGCACCCTCAAGTGCTATCGGATAATTTATATTTCTTGCCAAATAAATAAATTGTTTTGTTTGGCTGAATATTTTTGCTATTTTTTCTATTTTATCCGCCTGTTTTAAACATTCACTTACTTTAGACGGTAAATTCCATATTTGTTTTATATAATTATCCAATTGTTCTTCTGTTATGGTTCCTTTTTTAACGGCAAAATCGAAAACCAAAAGAAGTAAAGCCATAACTTGTCCGGTAAATGCTTTTGTTGAAGCAACACCGATTTCCGGACCGCAATGTGTGTAAACAACATCATCGGCATCCCTACTGATGCTTGAACCTATAACATTACATATTGCAAGTGTTTTGGCACCTTTTTGTTTTGCAAGTCTTAGTGCTACAAGCGTATCTGCCGTTTCACCAGACTGAGAAATGAAAATTGCCAACGAGTTTTTATCAAGAACCTGATTCCTGTACCTGAACTCCGATGCTATATCAACCTCCGTAGGTATTTGAACAAATTCTTCCAATAAAAATTTTGCAGTCAGCCCGGCATGGTAAGACGTTCCGCAAGCTATAATATAAATTCTTGAAATTTTATTTAATACTTCTTTTGTTATATTTTTTATTTCAAGTAAAATTTGTTTTTGGTCGGAAAAAACTCTTCCTCTGAAAGTATCCTGTATCGATTGAGGTTGCTCGTAAATTTCTTTAAGCATAAAATGTTTATAGCCGCCTTTTTCCGCCTGTATTGCATTCCAAAGAATTTTTTGAGTTTTTCTTTCAATAAGTTTATCCTGATTTGTTATTTTTACACCGTTTTTTGTTATTTCACAAATATCACCGTTTTCAAGAAAAATCACATCACGAACATAAGCAAGCAATGCCGGAACATCGGAAGCTATAAAATTTTCATTCTCACCTACACCGATAACAAGCGGGGCATCATTTCTTGATACAATTATTTTATCCGGTTCTTCACCGCATATAACGGCTAAAGCATAAGTTCCTCTTACCTGTTTTAAAGCTTTTTTTGTTGCTTCCAATATATTGCCGTGATAATTTTTTTCTATTAAATGAGCAACTACTTCGGTATCGGTTTCGGAATCAAACTTATGCCCTTCTTCAACAAGCTGTTTTTTCAAACTTATATAATTTTCAATTATTCCGTTATGAACAACAACTATTTTACCGGAACAGTCGGTATGAGGATGTGCATTTTCTTCGGAAGGTTTACCGTGTGTTGCCCATCTTGTATGGCCTATACCTATATTGCCTGCTATCGGATTTTTTTCGAGATTTGCTTTAAGGTTAACCAACTTTCCCGTACTTCTGTTTGTCTTAACTATATTATGGTCGATAACGGCAATACCTGCCGAATCATAACCTCTGTATTCAAGTTTTTTTAAACCGTCATATATAATATCAGTTGCATTTTTATTTCCTATATAACCTACTATACCACACATATTTTTACCTCTTAAAAATTTGTTTTACAAATTTCAGTTTAGAGCTTAGTATTGAAAGCTTAGAGTTTGAACAACAAACAACAATAATCCGGATTCAGAATCAAGTCCGTAATGACAAGCCAAACAACAGCACTTATTTTACAAAAAAGAGAGTTTAAATTGCAAAGTAAGCGTAAAAAATCACATAGTGATTTTTCAGCTGATAAGCTGAAAAATTATAAAGACAGCTGAGGAGTTTAACACCAAACAACCTATAACACCATAACCAATAACCTTATAACCTAATTTACTCAGCAAATTTTTATGCGGCGGAAAGCATTGCCCTGTAATCTTTTGCAATATCTTCCCGACTTATCTCTTCACTTATACTCATCTGTCTGTCTGCTACTACAGGTATTAACTCTATTATTTTCAGTATACTTTCTTCATCTTCTATATCATTTATATTTCTTTCTGCCATTATTTCATATATTTCTCTCTTACCGTCTTCTATTGTAAATTTCTCATCATCTTCATAATTGAATTTCTTCTTCCCTATCTTCTTCTCTTTCTGCTTCTTTAACATCTTCCCTAATAATCTCTCCATCTTCTTATCACTTAACCTGTTTTCCCCTATCTCTTGTTTCGCCAATATCCTTTCTTCTATTGCTCCCTTAAATACTTCTCTTAATTCTTCCGCTATGTTGTTATACATTATCTTTATTTCACTGCTATCTTTTAAATCTTCCCATCTTTCCGGTATTTCTTCATACCTTACATTGTATGCCATTGCTTCCACATCTTTCTCTTTTAACTGTCCTATCCCAAAATTCAATTTGAAATTCCCTATTAATGTCTCAAACATACTGTATGTCTCTATTATATCTGCCTGATTATTCTTAAACATTCCTGCCAATTTCTCTATCCCTATCAACAACGGCTTTTCACTGTTTATTATCATCTGCTGCAATTGCTGCATTGTTATGTTTTCCGATATAGGTTCTATTTCTATTTCTTTTCTTGTGTCAAATTCTATTACCTTTTCCCCTTCTTTTATGTATACTTCTATCCCTTTCTTCCTTATCTCAAATAATTCCTTCTCTCCTATCTCTAATTGTTCACATTGCTGCCTTGTTATTACTTTCCTTGCCTTCCCGTTTTTTATTGCCGTATTTAATTTTTCAATATCTTTTATATCCTCTAATGATATTATCATCTTATCAGCCAATGTGATTCCTATTGCTTGCTTTACTTCGGATAACTTCTTAAATTCTTCCATTATTTCCTGCCTGCTTTGCCCTTTCAGCTCTTTTACTATCATTATCCCTTCTTCAAATATTATATCACTGCCTTTGAAATTTTTTTCTTTCTGCTTCTGTTCTATATACTTCTCATCTTCCACTATTATATCCATATCCGATACTTGGATTTTACCGCTAATTTTGTCTTTTATTAATTCTTTCAACACTTTACTCTCGTTTAACACTTGGGCTATCTCTTTAGCTCCGGCTCCGCTTATTGTTCCTAATATTATTCTTCCTTCATCTTCGGCAACGTATACACTTTCTCCTTTTGCCGTCTTTAATCCTGTATTCTTTAACTCTTTACTATCATATCCTATTTTCTCTAATGCTTCAGATATCACATACACCGGCATTACTACTTCTTTGTTACTTCCTTTCTGCTTTACAATCTCTCTTATTTCTTTCTCTATCTCTATATCACTTGACATCTTACTAAACATTTCTTCCCTTGTCTTTATCGCTTTAAAATCTATTATTGTATGTAATCCTATATTTGTGGCAAATATCGATGCTACAAACCCTACTAAAACCATCGTTATCGGTATTGCCGGCATTAACAATCCCATCGTCCCTATTACCATAGGTACGAAATACGATGCCGAACTCAAAATTAATGCTCTTAACCTTGATTCTATTCCTTTATGCCCTTTATAAAAACTCCTTACCCTATATACTTCTAAAAATTCCCTTACTGCTACTCCTAACGATATTATTATCGGATTTTTACCGTCTGCTATCGCTTTGTTAACATATCCTTCCGTTTCAGAAAGTATTGCTGCTTTGTTGTCTTCCTGTTTATTAAAAGAAGAAGATATAAATTCATCTCCATCTATTACATCTTTCTCATTAATTTCTTCTATTTTGTCATTCTTAAAATTGATCATTATTTTTTTCCCATCTTTCCTATACATATATCCTGCTCTTCCCCGTTTTTGTAGACTATCTATCTCTTTCGTGGTAGGTTCATTATTTTCAAAATCAACATATACATATATACCTTTGTTAGCCAAACCCACTATATAATCATCTTTATATCCTACTCGAGAATCACTAATTTCCTTATGTTGTGCTACACTTACAAAAATTTCGCCGATTTTCCCCTCTTGTTCACATTTCTTTTCAAATTCTTCAAATGCTGTTTTAAAGTCATCTATAAATTCCTGATTAAATAAACCTACATTTTTTCCATAAGCAACATATTGCTGTTCATTAAAGCTCATCTTACTTAAATCTATTCTATTTACACCTTCTTTTCTATAAATTATTTTTTCAAGTTTATCTCTTTCTTTTTCCCCTGTTCTCGGATCAATTTTATTTTCTTCAATTTTTTTCATAAATTCATAAATTATGCAAGTATGACATATCATATTAACCAAAAATGTTGTAAATGCGGTTATAATAGCAACAGGAAAAGCCCACATTGCAATACGAACAAGTATAACCGAAGAATCTATTGGATTTAACCAAAACATTAAAGCTCCTGCAGCTATTGCACTTATAGCTGCACCAATTTTTGTTACATTTTGTAATTTTTTGGCTGTGTTTTCATCTTTTGAAAAATGTATATCAGCAAAATTCGCATATAATGACGGTGAAAATTCTTTCCATGCCATTTCAACAGATTTTTTTAATTTTTCCGTAAAACTTAATTTAAAATTATTTTCTTCAATTAATTCAAAAATTTCTCTCTGATTTTCAGGCAATAGTGCAGCAGATGGAATATTACTATCACTATTATTTTTGTTTTTATTAATTATTTCTTCAGCAGCTTTTCCGGTAAATTTTAAAGTGGCTACAGAATATTTGCCTATATTTCTATAGGGAATATCTTTTCCGGTATCATCTTTTCCCATTACAAATTCAACATCATCATATTTTTTATTAAACTCTTCCATTTTACCTGCAAATCTTCCATTTGAAAAACCTGCTTCTTCAACATCTTTCTTAAATCTTTCATAATGTTCTTCTATTTCTCTTTTATCAAATTCATTATCAAATTTCCTGTTTTCAAAATTTTCATTAACTACATTAAAATACACTTCTTTATCTTTTTCATTTATATCCATATAAATATATATCGGAGATTTATCGACATCTAACTTATTACCATGATAAAAAGCATTTTTCATAGCTTCAAATATAAAATACCATAACACATTCAATCCGCCAATTGTGGTATCAATTTCTTGATTTATTCCGTTTTCTCTTATGATATTTTCAAATTGATTTCTATTACTCATAAAAAATTCAGCCATACTATTTCCTAAATGCAAATAATAATATGGTCTTGCTTTTTGCCCGATAGTCGGTTGGAAATTTATTACTTTATTACCGAACAAACCATTCATCATTGTTGAAATTCTATCTCCTATCAAATTGTAAGATTCGGTTAATTGAATATTTTCTATTTCGGTTTCCTCTATAACAGAATCTATTTTTGTTTCCTCTGCATTGCTTTCATTTTCGGTGTTACTTAACAATTGTTCTTTAATATTTTCATCAATAAAATCTTCCGCTATATCTTCTTTTTCTGATATTTCATATAAAATATTTTTTGCTATAGTATTAACGGTTTCCATTTTAATAAATTTTTCTTTACGTTTATTAACATATTCGTTAAGAATTTGTTTTACAATTTTTACCTTTATTATTATTTCTTGTTCTTTTTCTAATTTGCTTACAATTTTTTCTTTATCTTTTTCTTTCATGGATGAACCGTTAATAATGCTTATTATTCCGTTTCTTTCTCCACATGATAAATTACCTCTTTTTGTTTCAAAAATTCTACATATCTCATATTGGTCTTTACCCGATATATTAACATTATTATTATCTAACCATCTTTTTATACTTGATTCATCAATGCCTTTGTCATTAAACAAAACTCTTAAAATATCTCTATCCTTAGCGGTTAATTTATCTTTTACAATGATAAGTTTCACTAAAATATTTTTATCTTCGATTAATAATTCGGATAATTTATCCAAATTATTAAGGCTAATATTTTTTTGTTTTAAAAATTCTGATATTACGATATCTGTGTCCGTATCCGATAAATTATTTAAATTTATTTCAACCAAATTTAAAATTGTCCCAAAACTGTCAGGCTGAGATAACACGTAACTGTTCAATAAAATATCATTATATTCTTCATATTTTTCTTCTAAATCTTTTCTTTTTTGTTCCGATGTATAAATATTTGAAGTTTCTTTTTTGAGAATAGCCATATATTCTTTATGTTTTTTATCTAACAAATTTTCTATATATCCAACAAAAGTTTTATCATATACTGATTCAGGCAATTTAATTCTTTTTTTCACTTCTCCGTTTGGCCCCATTAAAAAAGCATACATATCCTTATTATTGATTCGTAAATAATCTGTTAACTCCGTAATAAAAACTTTCCAAGAATCGGTAAACATTATTATATCTTCCAACTCTTTTATTTCATCTCCGCTATAAGAAATGCTATTTATTTTAAGCCAATCCATAAAATTAGTTATTATTTTCTTTAACAAATAAGACTGATTTTTATGTTCTTTTATATTCCCTATTTCCCCTATATCATCCAATAAAAATTTAAAAAATTCGCTAAAAGATATTTCTTTGTTTATTTCTTTTGATGCAATATAAAGTAAATAAATTAAACCTCTCTCAGCTGCATATTCGTTTAAAGCCAAATATTCACAAACAACATTATTTTCATAGAATAATTTATACAAATAATCTCCGACGCTTACATTTGTTACATCTTTACCTAATATTTGCATAAGCATAGTTGCACAAGTATCTGCAGCTAATTCTCTTAATGTTGAATTTTTATCATTACCTTGTTTAAAATTAAATATATTATGTCCTATTTCATGAGCTATTGAAACAATTGACAAACTTGCAAAGAACATATTTGAATATGCTACTGCCGTATTTTTTCCTTTTGCTTCTTTTACAATATTTGATTGCAATATTATTTTATATAGTTCACTTATGTTTCGCGGTTCTAAATCTATAAATTTATCATTGGTCAATTTTATTTCATATCCCATTGTCGTATATTCTGCTTTATATGTTTCATCCAAAAGAGTTAATGCCACACCGATACCTATTGCTCTTAAATCAACATCATTTTTAATTTTTTTCTTTCCATCAACATATTCACTTAACAATGTTTTTGTTTGCTCTTTTAAATCTTGTAATTTCGATAATCCTTGTTCACTGCCGGAATTAGCCATAAGATATCCGTAAGCCAATAACCTTACTTCAGGTTCCATATTTGTATCGTTTATAATATCTTTTAATTCATCAATTTTACGTTTGCGATACATAACTCTTCCATAATTTATCTCCCTTAAACTTTTTTCCGGAAGGCCTAATTCTTTCTTAAGATCTTTATATACAGGATATACATCGTTTAATAATAATTGTTTTTCATAATATTCCATTCTGCTCCTGTAACTATATAATTTTTCCTGTTCATTTATTGACGGTTTATTTTCCGTATTAAAACAGAACTCAAAACCATCCTTGAAAAGTTCATGTACTTTTAAAATTTTCATTTTATTATAATATTTTGGGTTTTTATCACTATTATTATCATAATATTCCAGTATTGTTTTAATTAATTCGGAAGAAGGCATATCAAAAGCTAAATATTCGTATCCGGGATACAACCATTTATTCGTATATGCAGATTTATTTTTTTCATCTATGTCTATCTTAATTTCACCGGATTTTACTTTTTTATCAATTTCTTTTTTAAGTTTAGAATCAGATTTAATTATTTTATAAAAAAGATATTGCAAGTTTGCTTCCATTTTGTTTTCTATTTGTTCAATATCTGAAATATCAAAAACACTATTTCCTTTTTCATCGGTATAATCTTTCATTTTATTTATTATTATTTCGATATACTCTATAGGAGTTTTATCTTCTTTACCGTTATTTACATCAAATATTATATTTTCAAGAGCTTCCCATTTAGAAATATCCGTTTCGAAAACATCAAAAAATATTTGATTAAATGCCCTTGCCGTTCTGTGTTCGGATGACAACAATTGAAAATTATAGTGTATTGGAAGAGTCTTATAAAACTCTTTTTTTTCTTCACTGGTTTTACATTTTTGTGCAAGTTTTAAAACATCCAAAATAGAACCTGTTTCAGAATAAAATTCAGGTAAAAAACCAGGATAATTTTTACTTTGTCTTTCAAGCTCAATATGCCTAAGTTCATGGAGAGCATCCGTTATTAACCCTATAAGAGTATTTCTAAAAGGCAAAGCCAACTCATTCTGTTCGGTATTTTTTTCTTTATATTCAAAACTTCTGAATTCGAGCTGTGAATTTGCAAGTGCCTCTTTAGGAAAATCCGTAGTTATGGAATCATTGAATTGTGCATCTTTAACCCTTGCCAATTTATACTGTAAAATATCATTAAATTTATCATTAAAAATATCTTCAACCTCATTAGGATACAATGTTAAAAGAATTCCCGTTATAAGTGCCTTCAAATCATAATTATTTAGTTCTTTTATATCTTTATTTTTAATAATATTTTCAATAAAATTATTAGATATATTTTCAATATCCGCATGGCTTAAATAATCTTCCATATCCATGCGCGTATACCTACTTAGTCCGTTTAAATATGTAAGTATTAAAAACAGAATATAATTATTATTCATTTTATTATTTGATTTTATACCAACAATGCTAAAAGGGAAAGTTCCTGTTTCTACGGCTTTATATTTACTTTCATCTCCTATTAACATTTTTACATATGGCAATTTATTTATAAAAGGTATTTTATTTAAAAACTTCTCTATTTTCTCTTGATTATTGTTCCAATACCAATGAATTCCCATTGCAACACCTGTTGCTACAGCCAATGCAGGTAGAAAAGTTCCAAGCCCACCAAATAAAACCATTGCATAAGGAACCGATAAAATTCCGGTAGGTAATAAACGAGCTACAAAATTTTGTTTAATATTTTTATTTTCTCCTCTTATATACTCTGCAATACTATGCATAGCTATAAAACCTAACCTTGCTACTACAAATAATCCTATTGTGCCCCATCCAAGCGGATTTGAAGCCACAAATACCGCAATCAAGCCCGTTAAAATACCACCAAAAAGTATTTCTTCCCAAACCGGAGCAGTTTTATCATCTTCTCGTATTGAAAGTTCAGCATAAGGAACGGTTTTTTCTCCATTTTCTAGCGGATGCTTATCCGATAAATTTTTAATTTTTTCTTTAAATACATCATAACTGTCTTCTTTTACTATATTGTTCAATTCTTCTGTTATTTTATTATATTCATCTTCATTACCATTTAACAAATAATCAATTTGCTTATATGTTAATTGATTTATGTTTCTTGTTGCAGAACCGGACAAAAAAACAGTATGATTAGAATAACGTGGGTTATATTTTATAAAGTCATAAAAAGTTAAATTAAAATTTGGATTGTTTACATCTTTTATTTGTTGTTGTATTTCATACCAAGAATTAATAGCAGATAATTTTCTTTCTTTTCTTAACATTTGCCCAAGCGGTGTACTTGGATGTACTTCTCCTCTACTATTGAGATTTCTCTTAGGTACAACTTCGCCTTTTATGACACCTAGCCCCAAACCACCATCAGACAATGTTTCCATATATATATTATATCCAAAAACAGATTCTAGACCTGTTGCAGTAATACAAGAAGGGAAGAAATTTATATTTTCTTCTTCAAGCATTTTATAAATATTTAACACATATTCATAAGAATGACATGTTGAAAAATCAAAAATTATATTTTCTTCATCATAACCGTTTTCTGCAAAATAACTAATAAGTTCACTTACTATGTAATTACCGGTAATTGGAGATTCAATTAAATTTTCTTTTTTCCCGTCATTATAATAATACAAAATTTTTGTGGGGTGTCCATGAGTATTAAATCTAATCAAAATATTTTTATTGGCATCCGTTGTTTTTACTCTATTGAAAAAAGCATCTAAATTCTGTTCCGGAGTGTACCCGGAGCTATATTCTGAATTATCATATAACCCAATGTTTAAAGCATGATAATTTTCTTCTAAATAATTTTCATATTTTTCTTTTTTAGCTTCGTATTTGGATATTTTATCCTCGAGCTCTTTAATATCTTTATCATCTAATCCTTTAAATCCATATTTTTTGTTTCTTTCATCGGTTTTTAATTTTTCTTTTAATTCATTTATTTGATCTACATAATGTTGTTTGATTGCTATAAATATAGAAGGTTGCATCATATTTTCAGAATTTGAACCCGTTTTTTGATATGAATTCATTTCTAATGTTTTTGTTTCTTCATTCAAAATATCTCTATTTTTTGCAACTTTGATTTGTGTCTTATACCACAAAATACCGGATTTAATAATCTTATTTGCAATTTCTTTATCATCATATTTGTCGGATTCTAATATTTCTAAAATTTTCTTAGAATTTTCACCGGTATAATATGCCAAATGCCTGCTTATTCTAACGCAAGCTTCATACTCACTCATTATATCCGGACTATTAAGTTCTTTTCCTATGTATCCATTTAAAAATAGTTTTATTGCCAAACCGTTATTTTCTATAGCCAAATATTCTCTATCTGTATCATAAATATTTTCTATTTCATCTATAAGTTCAAGTAATTTTTTTTCAATATCTTCTATGGATTTTCCATCATTTATATAATTTTCCATTTTTAAATCTTTTACAAATACCAACTGATAAGCCGGAATTTTATCGTATTCAGAATAGCTTTCACTATTTGCAAAAAAGCGTAAAACATCTCTGTTTATTAATTCATCAAAATTCTTTTCATCAGCCAAGATAAGAGCTTTTATATCTACACCATACATTTCTATACCATTATTAGGATTTTTAACTTTTTTTAAAGCTCTCTCTAATAAATCTTTTTCTTTTTCGTTTAAAGGTTCTTGTTTGGTATCACAATATTGTTCATATCTTTCAAGAATTTCTTTTCCATCAAATTTTTTATCCTCTTTTTCAACAGTATCTTTAATATTTCTAACAAAAATTTCTTCGTCCTTTTTTGATAATATTTCACGAATTATTTTTGTTTGAACATCGGAAGGCAAAAATAAAAACTTTTCAAAAGAATAAGATTGACCATCTATTATAATTTCTTTTATATCTTCCGCTTTTAATATTTGTTCAGCTTCAAACGAAGGTAAACCGTTAGAATCAGATAACAATGCAGCAACAGAAAAAAGAAGTCTGCTAATTGTCGCATTATAAGCCGTATTAAATTCTTTAGGGTCAAAAACATTTATTGCATCTCTAAAAAAATTTGCTACCGCATTAACAGCGTTATAGAAATCATTAGCTTCATTAGAAACTTTTTCAATATCATCAAGAGTTATTAAATTACCGTTTAATTTGAATTCCCCGTTCTCGTATTGTATATCTATATTATTGTCCTTATCGTTAGCTTTTATAACTTTAATAATATTTTCGATTCCTTTTTCATTAATATTTCCTTTCTTTAGTGCTTCTATACCGGCTTTTAAAATTAATTTTTGTTGATTTACATCATCCGAACACGATGCAATTCTAAAAGCAAGTGCTTGTGCTTGCAAAACAGACTGTTCTTTTATTGTTTGTTTATATTTATTATTCGCTTTTTCGACATCACCCGTAATATTAGGGGTAATGACAATATCATTAACGGATTTTTCAGACAATATTTTTGAAAGTTCATCGCTGTGGTAACCGCCGGCTACAACTATTATTACTTCTTTTGAATTCTTTATTATTTCTTTAACGGTTCTTGTTCCGGGTTTTTTTATTTTATCTGCAATTTTTTCATCTAAAATATTATTAACAAATATGGAATTTCTTTCATCGTTAATGTTGTAATATTTATCAAGTTCAAAAAAATCTTTTTCTATTTCTTTTATTCTGTCGACAACGGCATATTTTGTATATAATTGTCTAAATTTATTAAAACCTTTTTTTGTCCAATGCCAATCCTTTGATGTAAGTCCGTATTTTAAGTATTTTTCAAAATATTCTTCAAAATCGGAAATATAAGCTATTTCATATTCTGTTTTATCATAAGATATTGCATACCTTATCTGCTCTATAAGAGTTCTTTCCTCTTCCAAAAGTTGAACCGGGTTTAAACTTTCGTTTATTTTTCTTATTTCTATAAATTTATTTAGTGCTGAATATTTGTTTAAATTTATATTTTTTTCGGCAGCATATTTATTTATATACCATGTAAGTTTACTTATATCTTTTAAATTATTTGTTTTTGTTATTATGTCGGAATACTGGTTATACGATAAAACGGATTTTAAATCGACAAGAACAGCTTTTATTTGTCTGCTTATTTCTTCAGGTTTTATTTTATTGCTTTCTTGATCAAGAAGTATATATGTTGCAATATTGGGATAATTTTCTTTTACAATTTTTGTTATGTTATTATATTTTTCAAAATCAGAATTTATTTCATCTATATATTTGAATAAAAGAACATACAATTTACCGCTATCATTACCTTTGGTTTTATATTTATTTATCTGCTTTGAAAATTTTCTGTTCTCGGAATTTATGTATTTGTTATTTAAACGGACAATTTCTGCTTTTACTTTTTTTATTACGGATGCATATTTATCTTGGTTATTCATTATTTCGGATAATCTTTCAACGTTTTGCAGATGAAGTGTCTTTTCGTCAAGACCTTTTAATTGAACGGTATTATTTTTAAGCGAAGCATAATATTCACCGGCGGTTATTTCACCGTCTTGTAAAAGTTGTTCTATTATTTGTTCTTTTATTTTTTTATCGTTTATTTTATTTAACCAACTTACATTTATATTACCATAACCGCCTTCAACATATATCTGTTTTATTTTATTTTCTTTATTTATCTCTTCTATTATATTGATTATTTTCTTTTGTGTATCTTTGTGACAATGCAAATCCTGTATATTTACTACGGTCAAGTTGCTGCCGGTATCATTTATTGAAGTTATTTTACCGTTATCAAAACTTATTAAAGGTATGTTATTTTCATCTTGCGAAAGACTTTCGGTTTTAACAGCGGAAAAAGAATTTACCGATGTTATGCTTATAATTAAACAAGCTGATACCGAAAGTGCAATAAGTTTATTAATTAATTTTTTTATTTTCATAATTTACCCCCAAAAAAGAAAAACTCTGTCCGTTTTTACTGCAATATCGGACAGAGTTTTATTTCATTTATATACATATTAATATTATTTATTTTATTTTTTGCCGTCAAAAGCCCCAAATACCCCGTAATAAACGACAACATTATTAAAAACATGAATAACACCCAAGAATTATTTACAGAAAAATTATTTATATTTCTAACACCGTAAAATGCAACATACTTTATAGTATTGTTTATTCTACAGTTTGCAAATAAAATAAAATCTTTAACGGTATTAACAATCTGTTTTGATATAAACATTTCAGCTTTGCCGGAAAAGCCGAAACTTGTAAGTTCTTTTTCCAACACAATACACATATCTGCAAATTTTGAAGGCATCATGGCTATTTGACTGCATTGTTTTACCATATTTATATTTGATATTGTTTCATTACCGAAATTCAAAGAAGCAAACACGGATACCCCTGCAAATGCATTAGCAAATACATTTACAAACAACAACGAAATAACGATAGTAATTACTTTTAATTTTTTTAACATAAATTTAGTAAACCGACAAATATCTTATTATAAGTTTAGCATTTATTTTTATTTTTGGCAACTTTTTGTATAATATACCGTAGTTTTAATAAAAATTTATGGAAAAAGAATGAGACAACCGCACGGACAAAATTTTTTAACAGATACAAACATTGCAAATAAAATAGTGACAAGTGCAGATATAAAAAAAACCGATACCGTTATAGAAATAGGTCCCGGTAAAGCGGCATTAACCGATATTTTAAAAGATTATACCGATAATTTGATAGCGGTTGATATTGACAAAAATTTAACGGACAATTTACAAACAAAATACAAAGACAATAAAAATATTACCGTAATAAATAAAGATTTTTTAAAATTTGATTTACCTGACACAACTTTTAAAATTGTTGCCAATTTACCTTATAATGTCGGAACGGCAATAGTTCAAAAATTTCTGCCGAATAAAAATTTTATAAGTGCGGTTATAATGTTACAAAAAGATGTTATCACACGGCTTATCAGTAATGAAGGCAATAAAGATTACGGATATATTTCATTATTTAGGCAATATTATTCCGATGCAAAATTTTTATTTGATGTTCCGCCGGGGTGTTTCAACCCAAAACCAAAAGTAATGTCGGCGGTAGCAAAACTTGTTAATAAATTTCCGCAAGATCCCGATACAAACTTATTTCCGTTAATAAAACATTGTTTTTCTATGAGAAGAAAAACAATACTTAACTGCTTAACCTCTTTTATTAAAAAAGATAAATATGAAGCTGAAAAAATATTATCCGGACTTGGCATTGATATAATGCTGCGCCCGGATAAACTTACACTTGAAACCTATTTAAAAATTTGCAAAGCAAATTTTTGAAGTATTGATGTATGGATGAACGGATGTACTGAAAAGGCAACGACACTGGATTACTTCATATTCGTTCGCAATGACATCTTTGTTATTTGTTATTGATGTTTTGCTGTTATTCATCTATCATTCTATACATCTTGACCTCAACAAAATGCAAAGCATTTTGTTATTGTTTGTGTTTTTGTTCGTCGGCTTGCCTTATTGCAACTTTTCTTATTTTACCGCTTATCGTTTTAGGCAAATCTTTAACAAATTCAACTACTCTGGGATATTTATAAGGAGCCGTAACCGTTTTTACATGGTTTTGTAATTCTACGACCAAAGAATCACTCGGATGATAACCTTTTGCCAAAACTATTGTTGCTTTAACAACTTGCCCTCTAACAGGGTCGGGAACTGCAGTTATTGCACATTCCAAAACGGCAGGATGTTCCATTAATGCACTTTCTACTTCAAAAGGTCCTATTCTGTAACCGGAGCTTTTTATAACATCATCGGCTCTTCCCACAAACCAAAAATATCCGTCTTCGTCTTTATAAACAACATCTCCCGTAAAATACATATTATCGTGCCATACTTCTTTTGTTTTATCGGGGCTTTTATAATAACCGCAGAAAAGTCCGGTAGGTTTTTTACCGTCGGGCATTCTAACTATAAGGTTACCTTCTTTACCGTCTTCGCAAGGGTTACCGTTATCATCAACTATATCTATATTGAATGTTGGAGAAGGTTTTCCCATTGAACCGGGTTTAGGTTTAATCCATACAAAATTTCCTACCAAAATAGGACCTTCACTTTGTCCGAAACCTTCCATAATTTTATGGCCGGTAAGTTTTTCCCACTTATTAAACACTTCAGGGTTTAAAGCTTCCCCCGCCACACAGCAATATTTTAACTTTGAAAAATCATATTTGGATAAATCTTCCTTAATCAAAAATCTGTAAACTGTTGCAGGCCCGCAAAATGAAGTAATATTGTGTTTTGAAATAATATCCAACACATCCGTCGGATGAAATTTATCAAAATCATAAACAAATACGGCACAACCGGAAATCCATTGCCCGTAAATTTTTCCCCATGCGGCTTTTGCCCAACCTGTATCGGCAAGTGTTAAATGACAACCGTTTTCTTCTACATTTTGCCAGAATTTAGCGGTTAAAATATGGCCTAACGGATAAGTAAAATCGTGTAATGCCATTTTAGGCAAACTTGTAGTTCCCGAAGTAAAGTAAATTAACATTTTATCATCGTTATGTGTTGCATCAGCACCTGTCGGTCTTTCAAATATATCGGATTGCTTTTCAACTTCTTCCGTAAAATTATACCAACCGTCTCTTTTACCTGCAACAACAACTTTATGTTTAAGTGTGGGACAATCTTTTTGACAATTATCTATTCTTTGTAACAAATCGGAAAAATCTACGGCTATTATCATTTTAACATCTGCAGCATTTACTCTGTAAGAAATATCTTTTTCTTTCAACAAATGAGTTGCCGGTATTGCTACGGCACCGAGTTTATGCAATGCAACCAAACTTATCCAATATTCAAACCTTCTTTTTAATATAAGCATAACAAAGTCGCCTTTTTTAACACCTAAAGATTTAAAAAAGTTAACGGCTTTATTCGTTTGCTTTTTCATATCCGAAAAAGTAAAAATTCTGTTTTCACCGTGTTCATTGCACCATATAAGAGCTTTTTTGTTAGGTTCTTCGTCTGCGGTTGCATCAACAACATCAAAACCGAAATTAAAATTTTCAGGAACATTTATTTTAAAATTTTCAAAAAAATCTTCGTAAGATGTAAAATCCCGTCTTGCATATTTATCAAGTATCATCTATATTTCTCCTTAAAGCTACGATGTAAAAAACTTTTCATCTCTCAGTCCTCAAACTCTAAGCTAAAAATTTGCAAAGCAAATTTTTAAAAGACTATTGCTATAAATTTTGTCACTTTACCGTCTACGGCTGTCATATAATGTTTGCAATTTGAATCGAAATATAAGCTGTCGCCTTCTTCCAAAATTATTTCTTTACCGTCAAGATGAACTTTTAAAGTTCCTTCCAAAACATAATCAAATTCATGTCCGTCATGAGAATACGGAGTAAGTTCTTTTTCGTTCGTTCTGTCTTTTGCGGTAACCAAAAATATCTGGGCTTTCTTACCAGTAAATCCGTAAGCTATATCCTGATAATCGTACTCTTTTCTTCTTTCTACAGCCACCCCTTTACCTTTTCTCACGACACTGTATCTGTTTAAATGCGGTTCTTGCCCGGTAATAAGTGTTATAAATTCAACTTTAAATTTTTCGGCAATTTTTTTAATTATCCCTATAGGAATATCGGTTTGTCCGGATTCGTATTGTTCATAAGTTTCAACGTCAATATTTAATGCTTTAGCCAAACTTTCCTGCGAAATGTTAGCTATATCTCTTAAATCTCTTATTCTCATTGCAATATCTTTTATATCGTCATTCATTTTATTCCTCCAAAAAATTGTGAAACAATTTTTTGCTGAAAAGCTGAGCCGGATACTTTGTATCCTCAGCTGAGCAGCTGATAGTTTAAATAACCAATCCCACAAACCTTTACAGCTATACTTCTATACCTTAACAAAATGCAAAGCATTTTATTAATTTGTACCTGAAAGCTCCATTTGTTTATAAAAATCTTTATTTGTTTTTGATGCCTTCATTCTTTTTGTAACTTCTTCTATAACCTCTATACTGTTCATATTGCTCATAACATTTCTCATTATCCACATTTTATTTTTTTCATCCTCGGTAAGCAACAATTCTTCTTTTCTGGTTCCGGACCTTAATAAATCTATGGCAGGATATATTCTTCTTTCGGCAAGTTTTCTATCCAAATAAACTTCACAGTTACCCGTTCCTTTAAATTCTTCAAATATAACATCATCCATTCTGCTGCCTGTTTCAATTAAAGCGGTTGCTATAATTGTTAAACTTCCGCCTTCTTCGATGTTTCTTGCAGCGCCGAAAAATCTTTTAGGTTTTTGTAATGCATTTGAATCAAGCCCGCCGGATAACACCCTTCCGCTTGAAGGCATTGTGGCATTGTAAGCCCTTGCAAGTCTTGTTATGGAATCAAGTAAAATAACTACATCCTTACCTTGTTCGGCAAGCCGTTTGGCTTTTTCAAGAACCATTTCTGCAACCTGAATATGCCTGTCTGCAGGTTCATCGAAAGTTGATGAAACGACTTCCCCTTTTACCGACCTTTGCATATCGGTAACTTCTTCCGGCCTTTCATCTATCAATAAAACCATAAGAATTATTTCCGGGTTATTGGTTGTAATTGCATTTGCTATTTTTTGAAGCAAAACGGTTTTGCCGGTTTTAGGAGGTGCATTAAGTAAAACTCTTTGTCCTTTTCCTATAGGAATAAACATATCTATTATTCTTGTGGAAATTTCATTTGTTGTAGTTTCCAAAACTATTTTTTCGTTAGGATAAAGCGGGGTTAAATTATCAAACAAAGGCCTTTCCCTTATATTATCAAGTTTTTCTTCTCCGTTTACCGACGTTATTTTAAGTAACGCAAAATATTTTTCATGGTTTTGAGGAGGACGAACATAACCGCCTACGGTATCACCTTTTCTTAATGCAAACTTTTTTATTTGAGGAGGTGCAATATAAATATCATCAGGACCTGATAAATAATTATAATCAACAGACCTTAAAAAACCGAAACCGTCCGGTTTAATTTCCAAAACACCTTCATCATAAACCTGTCCTTTTTCCTTCATTTGCGCTTCGAGAATTTTTGCAATAAGTTCCTGCTTTTTTAAACCCGTAATTGTTTCCAACTTCATACTTTTTGCAAGTTTAACAAGCTCCACCATTGTTTTTTTAGATAATACGGTAATTTCCATAGATTCGGCAGACATTAAGCCCCCTGTAAATAAATGTTTATACTATTTGTAAAATTTTTATTATTTCTTTTTTGATTTTCATATTTTTGATTAGAAAAGATTTTTAATTTTTAAGGTTTTATTTCTAAGATTACTTGCGAAACACTTAGAACTTAACTGTTATCTATTTCATTTATTCTATATATTTTTTTTTATTATGTCAAATTTATTTATTCTTGTAATTTGTGAAGTAAATTTAAATATTTTTCATTATCGTCGGGTTTTAATTCTATTGCTTTCCGAATACACTTTATTGCATTTTCTTTATCGTTTAAATCATCATATAACATTGCCAACACATAATAATTATCATCATCTTTATCTTCAACTTTTAATAACATTTCTTTTGCCAATTCAAAATTATTATTCATTGCATATAACCTTGCTAATTTTAAAAAATTATATTTATAAGGTTTAATTTCGTAAGCTGCTTTAGCATACATAAGTGCTTTTTCAAAATTTCCCTGTTCGGTATATATTGTGCTTATATCATCATAAGTTGAAAATGTTGCAAAGCCGTACCACAGCATTCTTTCCGCCGCTTTTAAATTCCCCTTTTTAAACAATACAATTGCCAAATCGTTTGCATATATATGCAGATAATATTCATTTTTTATTACAGCTTTTTTTAAATACTTATATCCGTTTTCAATATCACCGTATTTTATACATATTTTTCCTATTGAAGCCAAAACCGTCGGCATTTCCGGAGCATCCAAATAAGCATTTCCCCAAAAAATTTCCGAGTTTTTATACTTATCGGCTTGTTTATATGATGCAAAGAAATAAACACAAAAAATGGTTAAAAATAAAACAAATAAATATTTTTTTGATACGGGATATTTTTTTACAACAAAATCAACAACGGAAACCAAAATTACCGTTATTCCTAAAAATGCCGTTAATATTCTATGCGGAAAAAATTGATAATCCGAAACAAAAAACGTAGGAAATAACATTACTACAAACCATACAATACCAAAAACAACAATTTTCCTGTTCAATATTTCTTTATAAAACAAATAAAACAGAAACAAACACAATAAAACATCAAAAATAATATATGATATTTTTATATCTGTTTTTCCCAATATTACCGCAATATTATCAGGAATAAATATTTTATACAAATAAATTATCAAACCGGAAACCATATTTTCAATATAGAAGTAAAAATTTTCCAATTTAATAACATCCTCTATTTTCGGGACGGAAATACTCCTTAAATAAAAATAAATAATAACAGGAAATATCAATAAACAGCATAAATATATAAGTTGCTTCTTTGATATTTTAAAATTGAAACAATAAATAACAGCCATATATATGGGAATTAGCATAATTCCGGTTTCTTTTGCAAAAACAGCAAATAAAAAAAATATTACGGTCATCAAAAGATTCAATCTTTTATTTTCTTTTAAAAAATCAATTAAATTCATAATTGACAACAAAGAAAAAATTAAAAGAAGCATTTCCGCTCTTGGCGAGATATAGACTGCATTTGAAGTAAATATCGGGTGAATCAAAAACAAAATAAAAATAAGCTTTAAAATTTCTTCGTTAAAATTTAATTTCAAAAGTAATAAATACATTAAATAGAATGTAAATATGAATAAAACAAGATTTGTAAAATGATACGGTTTTGGATTTTCTTGAAAAAAAACAGCCGTAATTGCAAACGAAAGAAGTAAAACCGGTCTGTAATAAGAATGAATATTATCAAAATAACAATCTTTAAAAAATATTTTAGGAAGATTTTTGTAATTTGATATAAACTCTATATTTTGATTTATGGATTTCGTATCATCCAAATCAAGAAGTTGGTAATTTATACTTTTACCGTAAAGCAACAAAACAATTATTGTTATTAATACCAAGAAACCTAAATTGGTCTTGAAAAAATTTATTATTTTTTTCATTTTGTCTTCAATCTTCTAACGCATGCTCAGTTTGCAGCCGCAGTATTTTTGGCTGTATAATCCTAATTTCTTTACGGAATTAACACCGTTATAAAAAATTTTTCTCGGGTCAACATAAACAAAATTCAAATTATTTTCTTTTGCCAAATTTTTTGAAATTTCAATAATGGTATCATGTTTTTGATAAGGACTTGAAAGAAGTGATGTAGTAAAATTTTTTATATTGTTTTTTTTGGCAATTTCCGTAGTTTTTTCCAACCTTTTTAAATAACAATAATAACATCTTCCCATTTCACATTGAACGGCATCGTCAAGCCAAAATTTTCCATATAAGCTTTCATCATCAAGCCAGTCGGCTTTAACTTCAATTGTTTCAATATTTAATAACTTCATATAATTTTGCCAGGTTTCATACCTTAACAAATGTTCGGTTTTAGGGTAAATATTCGGGTTAAACCATAAACTTACAATTTGATAATTTTGCAGTAATGTTATTATTGATGCACTGCACGGAGCACAACATGTATGCAATAAAATTTTTTCCATTTAGAACAAATCTCTTTGATTATTAGTTTGTTTAGGTAAAGGTATATTTAAATGTTTATATGCCAAATCGGTAACAATTCTTCCTCTCGGTGTTCTTGCAATAAAACCTAATTGTATAAGATAAGGTTCATAAACATCCGATATCGTATCGGCATCTTCGGAAACCGAAACAGCCATAGTATCAAGCCCGACGGGACCGCCTGAAAATTTTTCTATCATCGTCGTCAAAAGAAGTCTGTCCATTTTATCAAGCCCGATATCATCTATTCCCAAAGCATCAAGCCCTTCTTTTGCAATTTGTTTATTGATAATACCGCCCGTTTTTATTTCGGCAAAATCACGAACTCTTTTTAATAATCTGTTGACAATTCTCGGCGTGCCCCTTGACCTTCTTGCAATTTCAAGTGCACCCTGTTCATCTGTTTGAACATTAATTATGGAGCTTGACCTTTTAACTATTTTAACAAGTTCTTCGGTAGTATAATAATTTAAATGTTCTATTATACCGAACCTGTCTCTTAAAGGACTTGATAACATACCTGCCCTTGTTGTGGCACCTATCAATGTAAATTTTGGAACGGGAAGTTTTATTGTTTTTGCAGAAGGCCCCTGCCCGATAATTATATCAAGTTCAAAATCTTCCATTGCAGGATACAGTGCTTCTTCAACCAAATGGTTCATTCTGTGAATTTCATCTATAAAAAAAACATCTCCTTCGGAAAGGTTGGTTAATATCGCAGCCAAATCTCCGACTCTTTCAAGAACGGGGCCGGATGTTGTTCTTAAATTACCGCCCATTTCTTTTGAAATAATATGTGCAAGTGTAGTTTTACCAAGCCCGGGCGGAGCATAAAACAAACAATGGTCCAAAGGTTCGTTTCTTTTTTTTGATGCCTCGATAAAAACCTTTAAATTATTTTTAAGTTTTTGCTGACCTATAAATTCATCAAGATATTTCGGCCTTAAAGAATTTTCAAGTTTTTCTTCGGGTGATGAATTTTCAGGGTCTATTATTCTTGTTTCTTCCATAATCTATCTCTTATAAATATTTCAAAGCTTCAGTTATTATTTGTTCAACAGATAAATCTTTGTTTTCCGTCAATATTTTATGGACGGTTTCTCTTGCATTTGTTTCTTTATAACCTAATGCAATAAGCCCGGCAACGGCTTCAGACGATGAAGAATTGCCTGTAATATTACTCCATTTTTGTAAATCGTTAACGGAAACATTTGCTATCTTATCTTTTAATGCCGCCACCAATTTTTCGGATGTCTTTTTTGTAAAACCGAATATTCCGCTTAACATTGAAACATCTCTTTTTATTACCGCCGCTTTAAAATCGGCAAGTGACTTTGATATTTTATCAAGATACTCCATTGCTTTTTTTGCACCTGTTGCAGGAACTTCATCCTTTATCAAAACAAACATTTCTCTTTCCTGCTTTGATAAAAAGCCGTAATAAGAAATTACACCGCCATACATACCGGTTGATTCTATAACATAAAGTTTTACCGGACTACCGTCAGAAGGCAATTTGTTAAAAGTATCGGAAGTTATTGCTACACTATAACCTATTCCCGAAATTTCCACAACAGCAGTATTTAAAGTTTTATACGATAATATTCCGTTAAAAAAATCTATCACTTAAAAATTTATTCCTCTTCCTGTAAAATATCACCTAATGTAGGTTTTTCATCGTTAGATGAGAATTTTTTTATTAATTCTCTTTCTTGGTTTTTTTCATATTTTCTTATAGACATTTCCAATTTTCTTTCTTTTAAATCGACTTTAATAATACTGCCTTCCACTTCCTGACCCGCCTGAGGAAGTTCCTGATTTCTGTTTTCAAAAGATAATTCCGTTTTTTTAAGCAATGCTTCTATACCTTTTTCAAGTTCAACAAAAGCGCCGAAATCAGTAACCCTTACAACTTTTCCTTTAACAACCGTTCCTAATTTATATTTTTTGTAAGGATCTTCGGTTAAATGTTTTATTGACAATGCAATTTTTTCACTTTGTGTATTTACCGATAAGACAACAGCTTCAACTTCCTGTCCTTTTTTAACTACGTCTTCCGGATGTTTAACACCCTTAAGCCATGAAAAATCATTTACATGAATAAGCCCTTCTATACCTTCCGGTAATTTTACAAATGCACCGAACGGTGTAATATTTTTCACAATACCTTTTACTTTTGTTCCGGGAACATAATGCCTTGCCAAAGTTGCCCAAGGATTTTCATGCATTTGTTTTACGGAAAGCGATATTTTTTTATTTTCTTTATCAAATTCTATAATTTTAACTTCCAATTCTTTGCCTACGGTAACTTCTTTTTTGAACAAATATTCACTGTCGTTCCAAGCATATTCGGAAGCATGCAACAGCCCTTCAACACCTTTTTCCAATTCAACAAAAGCACCGTAAGCCATAACGGATGTAACTTTACCTTTTAAAATCAAACCTACCAAATATTTTTCCGCCGCACTGTCCCACGGATTAACCGCTAACTGTTTCATGCTTAAAGAAATTTTTTCATTTTCTCTATCTACTTTTAAAACACTAACTCTTATTATTTGTCCAACTTTCAATAAATCTTCTACTTTTTTTACTTTATACCAGGCAAGTTCACCTATATGTAAAAGCCCGTCAATACCACCCAAGTCGACAAATGCGCCGAATTTCGTAATTCTGACTACTTTACCGTCTATAATTTGCCCTTCTGACAAACTGTTTAATGCTTTTTGTTTCTTTGCTAATTTTTCATCTTCCAATATTTTTCTTCTGGATAAAACAATTTTTTTATCGTTTCTGTCAAATTCGGTTATTGCAAAATCAAAAGTTTTACCTATAAACTTTTCGGCATCTTTTATAAAATTGGTATCAACTTGGGAAATATGTAAAAAGCCGTATACGCCTACATTTACCAAAAAACCGCCTTTAACCGTTTTTTCTATTTTACCAGAAACGTTTTTTTTATTTTTAAAAGATTCTTCCAATTTATCCCAAGCAGTTTTTTCTATAACTTCTCTGTATGAAAGTTCTATCTTAGGATAAGTTCTTTTAACAAAAACTTTAACGGTTGCACCGACTTTTAATTCCTGCGGTATCTGTCCGTTTAAAAATTCAGATTTATGTATGGAACCTTCCGATTTTAAGCCCAAATCAACTAAAAAATCATCTTCATTTTCGGCAACAATCACTACCGAAATAATGTCGCCTTTATTAAATTTTGTATCTTCCTGCTTTAACAAATCCTCCATACTGATATTTTCAGCATCTTCAAATTTAGTTAAATTATCCGAATTGTTATTCTGTTCCACGATCGTCTCCTTTTACTTTATATTTTATAGAATTATTTTTTCTATTTTATTTTTTATATTTTTTATTATCCAATCAGGTGTCGATGCACCGGCTGTTATACCTATTTTTTGTTTATTTGTAAACCAATCGTTTTTTATTTCATCACCGCTTTCTATGTGATAAGTTTCAACTGCACTTGAACAAATTTGAAATAATCTTCTTGTGTTACCTGAATTTTTACCGCCTATCACTATCATAATATCCACACTTTTTGCAAGCTTTTCAGCGGAACTTTGCCTGTCAAACGTGGCTTTACAAATAGTATTATATATTTTAACCTTTGATATTTTAGCAATTTCTTTAACTATATCATCAAAATTTTTCGGACTTTGTGTAGTTTGACTGACAATATAGATTATATCAGTTTTTTTTACTTTTTCTATATCATTTTTATTTTCAACAACTATACATTTACCTTTACCGTAAGAAACAAGAGCAACAACTTCAGGATGAGTTTTCTCACCGACAATTACTATTTGTTGACTTATATCACTTAATTCTTTAACTATATCCTGTGCTCTTTTTACAAAAGGACAAGTTGCATCTATAATTTTCAGTTTTTTATTTTCCGATAATTTATTGTAAACATTAAGTTCAATACCGTGTGTTCTTAATACAAGAATTCCGTCTTGTATTTTTGAATAATCATTTATTACCTCTATTCCTTTTTTATTTAACCTTTCAACTTCCTGAGGGTTATGAATTAAAGGGCCAAACGTATAAACATTATCGCTTTCCTGCGAAACTTTTTCCGCAAGTTCTATTGCACGACGAACACCAAAACAAAAGCCGGAACTTTCGGCAATTTTTATAATCTTCATAACTTTTTTATTTCATCCAAAACTTTTTGTGAAAACTTCAAATAATCATCTTTTTTATACTCTTTTGGAGGATATAAAGGTTTTCCGTAAACTATACTGAGTTTTTTCAATTTAAACATTTTATTTGTATTTGTAATTTTTACCGGAATAACAGGAACTTGTGCATTACAGGCAATCATACCGACACCAGGTCTTGCTTTACCCAACTTACCGTCTTTAGACCTTGTTCCTTCGGGAAAAACCAAAAGAGCCCTTTTATTTTTCAAAAGTCCGAAGGCATTTCTAAAAGCGGACATATCCTGCTTTCCTCTTTTTACCGGAAAAGCATTTGTTCTTTTTATACAAAAGCCCAAAACAGGCATGGAAAACAATTCTTCTTTTGCCATAAAAAACAAATCACGCTTCATAAAACAACCTGCCATGGGCGGGTCAAAATAACTCGAATGATTTGGTGCAATAATTAAGCCCGTATCTTCCGGTATATTTTGGCTTCCATATGCTTTACACCTGTAAATTATAATAAAAAACCACTTAAATAAAAACCTTCCCAAATAATAAAGATAACCGCTTTCTTGTTTTATTTGCATATTTGTTTTAACACACCATAAAAATTTGAAAAAGAAATACCGACACAAGCCGAATCTTCAACCGTCGTTTGCCCGTCGGCACAAAGTGCCGCAATCGATAACATCATAGCCATTCTGTGATCCTTTGACGTTTCAACGGAACATCCTTTTAATTTTGAAGGACCTTTTATAATAAGTCCGTCCTGTTTTTCTTCTATATTTGCACCCATTTTATTTAATTGAGTTGCAATTAATTTTAACCGGTCGCTTTCTTTAACCCTTAATTCTTGGGCTCCCGAAATTTCTGTAACACCTTCTGCCTGTGTTGCAGCTAAAGCAATTATAGGAATTTCGTCAACCAAAGAAGGTATTAATTTCCCGTCTATATTTGTAGAATGTAAAGAAGAACTTTTAACTTCAATATCGGCAACCGGTTCACCTGAAATTTCTTTTATGTTTGATATTTTTATATCGGCACCCATATTTTTTAAAACGGTAATTATTCCGCTTCTTGTTTTATTTATATTAACCTGTTTAATTATAACATGAGAATTTTTAACTATAATACCGGCAACGATAAAAAATGCTGCAGATGAAATATCTGCGGGAACAAAAATTTCCTGTGCAAATAATTTATCGCATTTTTTAATACCGACAGTTAAATTATCAACGGAAATATCCGCACCGAAAGCTTTTAACATTGTTTCGGTATGATCTCTTGATTTTTCCGGTTCGCTGTAAAAAGTTTGACCGTCCGCATATAAGCCGGCAAGTAACACACAGCTTTTTACCTGTGCACTTGAAATTGAACTTTTATAATTTATTGCCCGTAAACTTCCGTTACCTTTTATATTTACGGGCAGATAATTATCATCTTTTGCATAAATATCGGCACCCATTTGCCTTAAAGGAGTTATAATCCTTTTCATAGGTCTTAATGATAAACTTTCATCGCCTATAATTGTCGATGAAAAATTTTGGCCGGATAAAATACCCGAAAGCAACCTTGTTGTTGTTCCGGAATTATTTGCATTTAAATATCCGTCGGGACATTTTAAGCCGTGAAGCCCTGCTCCTTTGACTGTAAGCAAATTGGCGGTCTGTTCAATATCAACACCGAGTTGTTTGAAAATATTTAAAGTTGAAAAACAATCCTGCGACGGTAAATAATTATTTATATAAGAAATGCCGTCTGCCAAACTTGCAAACATCACAGCCCTGTGTGTGATTGATTTATCTGCAGGAACCGTTATTGTTCCTTCCAATTTATTTACTTTATTTAGTATCATTTCTTACACTTTTATCTATTAAATTTTTCAATTTATTTTTATTTTTAAAATTTTTTGAAAACAAATTCAGTTGATTACAAAATTCGTCAACAACTTTCTTTAAATTTTTTGTATTATTTTCGATTATCGGCAACCAAATATCCGATGATGATTTTGCAACCCTTGTAATACTTTCAAAAGAACCTGCCGTAACTGCTTTTATTTGAGAATTATTTTTTAACTTATCTTTGAATATCTTATAAAAAGAAAAAGCAATTATATGCGGCAAATGGCTTGTAAACGCAACCAGCTCGTCGTGTTTTTCCGGTGACATAAAAGCAATATTACAACCTACGTCTTTCCACATTTTAACAACGGGTTTTATTTTTTTATTTTCTTTTTTATCCGTTATAACGACAGTTTTTTTAGTATATAATTCATTTACGGCATTTGTTATTCCGCTTTTTTCCGTCCCGGTCATGGGATGGCAACCGACAAAATAAGGATAATTTTTATTTTTTCCTATAATCTGTTTTATTTTTTTTGTTATTGTATATTTTGTACTGCCTATATCGCAAATAATTGTTTTATTTGAAACAAATTTTATCAATTCTTTATAAGTTTCGACTATCTTATTAACAGGTAAACATATAACTATAATATTTGCATTTGCCGCATATTTCATATCGGTATAAAAAAAATCAACGGCACCTGTTTTTTTTGCAATTTGCAATTTTTTTAAATTTCTTCCGATACCTATTACCTTATATTTTCGTAACCTTAATGCCATACCCAAAGAGCCGCCCATTAAACCGACACCGATAACAGCCACGATAGGTTTGGTAACTTCCATTAAATTTCCCTTCCCAATGCTTTTGCCAAAACTTTAAGTTCTTCCATCAATTTATTATATTGCGCAGGCAAAAGACTTTGTGCTCCGTCGGAAAGTGCTTCTTCGGGACGGGGATGAATTTCTATGGCAATAGCATCGGCGCCAACCGCCAAACATGCTTTTGCCATTGAAGGGACATGTTCCCTTATACCTATACCGTGAGAAGGGTCAAGCACAACGGGTAAATGAGTTAATTTTTTTACTACCGGAATTGCATTCAAATCAAGTGTAAACCTTGTTGCCGTTTCAAATGTTCTTATACCTCTTTCACAAAGCATAACATTATAATTACCCTGTGCCAAAATGTATTCGGCAGAAAGCAGCCACTCTTTTATTGTAGTTGCCATGCCTCTTTTTAAAAGAACGGGTTTTTTTTGTTTTCCGCATGCCTTTAACAAATCGTAATTTTGAACGTTTCTTGCACCTATTTGAACTATATCGCAATATTTTGAAACCAAAGGAACTTCTTCAACCGACATAGCTTCACTTATGGTTGGCATTTGTAATTTTTCGCCGACTTCCTTCATATATTTCAAACCTCTTTCTCCCAACCCTTGAAACGAATACGGTGAAGACCTCGGTTTAAATGCACCGCCTCTTAAAATTGTGCCGCCGGCAGCTTTAACTATTTTAGCCGTTTCAAGTAAAACCGATTTACTTTCAATTGCACACGGTCCTGCAATAACCGGAACTTTTGTCCCGCCTATTTCTATTCCGTAAGGAAGTTTTATAACGGTATTTTCGGTTTTAAATTCCCTTGAAGCAAGTTTATAAGGTTTTTCTATTTCGCTTATATGGTCAACTTCTTCCATGGATTCAAATGTTTCTTTATATTTTTCCGCAAATTCACCGACCATACCTATAATCGTGATATCAACACCTTTTGAAATATGAGGAATGTAGCCCAATTTTTTTATCTTATCTACAACTTTTTTTTCTTCCTGTTTTGTGGCTTTTCGCTTTAATGTTATTATCATCTTTTACTTCCTCCTTAAACTAACAACATAAACATAACGGTTTATTATATAAAATTAAAAATTGCTCCGCAATGCAGTAATTTGTAAGATTAGAAGATCTGAAAATTTAAAATTTGGGAATAAAAAGGGATTTTTTATTGTATAAAAAATTCAAATATATTATAATTAGTTTTGATTCTTTTTTATGGGAGGTTACCAATGTTGATTTATAATAAAAATAAAAAAATGCTTGAGCCGGAAGAATATAAATTTGAACTGCAAGATGTAAAAGAACCTAACTTATTAAGAGAAACTTTTTCATATACGGATATTCCTAAAATTGCATTTAACAATACCGTTGTCCCGATGAATCCTCCGGAAAATATTTGGATGACAGATACAACTTTCAGAGACGGGCAGCAGGCATTTCCGCCGTTTACGGTAAAACAAATTGTCAATTTGTTTGAATTAATGCATAAACTCGGCGGTCCCAACGGTATGATAAGACAGACGGAATTTTTTCTGTATTCCGATAAAGACAAAGAAGCCGTTAGAAAATGTCAGGAAAAAGGTTATGAATTCCCTCAAATTACTTCTTGGATAAGAGCAAATAAAAATGATTTCAAATTAGTTAAGGAAATGGGAATAAAAGAGACCGGAATTTTAACATCATGTTCGGATTATCACATATTTTTAAAATTAAAAAAGAACAGAAGACAAGCATTGGACATGTATCTTGATATAGTTAAAGCGGCACTTGACGAAGGGATTGTGCCGAGATGTCATTTTGAAGATATTACAAGAGCGGATTTTTACGGTTTTGTTATACCTTTTGCAAAAGAATTAATGAAACTTTCAAAGCAGGCAAATATGCCTGTAAAAATAAGAGCATGTGATACATTGGGGTTTGGAGTTGCATATCCCGGAGTTGCATTACCGAGAAATGTTAACGGAATAATGTACGGATTAACACATCACGCGGGTGTCCCTTCCGAATGGCTTGAATGGCACGGACATAACGATTTTTACAGGGCATTAACAAATTCCACTTTTGCCTGGCTTTACGGATGTTCCGGAATTAACGGAACATTGCTCGGAATAGGCGAAAGAACCGGCAACACTCCCATAGAAGCATTGGCAATAGAATATATCGCTTTCAGAGGAGATCATAACGGAATGGATTTGTCGGCAATAACAGAAATTGCAAAGTATTTTAAAGAAGAACTCAAATACGATATTCCGAATATGCAGCCCTTTGTGGGAGCACATTTTAACAGTACAAGGGCGGGTATTCATGCAGACGGTTTATTAAAAGAACAGGAAATATATAATGTTTTTGATACCAAAGCAATATTAAACAGACCTCCGGAAGTTGCAATTACCGACCGTGCCGGACTCGCAGGTATTGCTTATTGGATAAATACAAAACATCCTAAATTCAAAGACAGTGATGAAAAAATAGACAAATCTCATCCGGGAATAGCAAAAATAAAAGAAGAAATAGATAAACAATTTTCCACCGACAGAGTAAACCCTTTAACGGAAAAAGAAATGGCGGAACTTATAAAAAAATATATTCTTTAAAAGATAAAATTAACACAAATAAAAAATGCTCTGTTTATTTAATAAACAGAGCATTTTTTTGCTAGCTAATATAATTAATTATATTTTCTTTATGTTAGCTGCTTTAGGGCCTTTGTCTGAATCTACAACATCAAATTCAACATTGTCACCTTCAGCAAGAGATTTAAAACCTTCTGCTAAAACTGCTGAATAATGTGCGAAAACATCTCCGGAACCATCGTTGTTAGAAATGAATCCGTAACCTTTTTGGTCGTTAAACCATTTTACTTTACCTTGTGCCATTTACTTCTACTCCTTGTTTTACAGTTTGCAAAGCAAACTTTTTTTTGAGTTTGTTTAACTCACGGATAATATTTAATTATATATTTTTTATTTTGTCAAAAATTTTATAAAAATTTTTCGAGACAATAAATATTTATTTT
>ONEP01000094.1 GCA_900316875.1 Candidatus Ruminimicrobium bovinum | reverse complement strand
TATCGTTTTTTTTGATAGCATTAATGTTACTTTCAAATTTGTTTGTTGAGAAAATAAATTTTTATTCATGGGGCTTATATCCCAAAGCAGGTCGGCTTAATTTTATTTTTATTGTTTATTCGATTGCCGCTTTTGTTTTTCCGATATATGAAGTGTTTAAACATTCAAAAAGTAAAGAAATATCGTCCGTTCAAAAACAGAAAGTTTTATATATCACATGTATATCGGTTTTGTTCTTTGTGGTTTTTATATTTGACACTTTGTTTTTCTATGAATTTTTTAAATTCAATATAAAACCCGCAAGTTATGTTCTTTCTTTGTTTTGTTTTGCAATTGCCGTAATAATAACGAGTAACAGATTAAACAATTTAAAAGTTTTTATAATAAAAGCATTGATATTCAGCTTTATTGCCGTTTTTGTTTTGCTTGTTTCTTACAGAATAGAAGTCTTTTTGGCAAATGTTCCGTTGTCAAGTCTTATAACTTTTATTTTGACGATATCTTCTTTTTTGATATATGCAAAAATTACAAAAGTTATAGAAAATATTTTGTTGGCCAAAAATAACGAATATCAAAATTTATTAATTCATGCCGCAAGCGGTATGGCAAACGAACATAACCTGGATAAACTTATAAAATTAATTTCGTTCATTTTTTTAAGAGATGTTAAAGTCGGTTTTGTTTCAATATTTATTGAAAATAAGGAACGAAAACAATTTGAAATGAAAACTTTAAGAACTTTTTATAGGACCGATAAGAAAGTGATTTCTTCTTGCGGTTACGAACATCCTTTTATTAATTATATAAAACATAGAGAAAATCCGTTTTTGTTTGATGAAATACCTCAATATATATCGAATTCGTTTAAATTCCCTTTCAAAATAGGGCTTATAATTCCTTCTTTTGACTATAATATTAAGGGCTTTATGATTATAGGAGAAAAAAGAAATAAAGATATTTTTACGAACGAAGATATAAATATTTTTAAAATGTTATCAAGACAAACATCTTTGGCAATGGAAAATTGTTTGGTTTTTGAAGAATATAAACAGGCACAGGAAAAAATATTTAATGCCGAAAAATTGGCTTCGATAGGCGGGCTTGCCGAAGGTGTTGCTCATCAAATTAAAAACAGACTTAATCAATTTTCAATTTTGGCAGGTGAACTTGAAAATGAAATAGAAGATTGCAGGGAAAAAAATAAAGAAATTTTTACCGAAAATACTTCTGTTTCGGATACGTTTGATTATTTGGCTACAATAGCAACTTCATTAACTGCAAATGTTGTAAGAACAAATGATGTTGTAAAAGGTATTTTGGAATATGCAAGAACCGAAACAAAACAATCCGCATTTGAAAATTTTGAATTCAAAGAAGTTGTTGATTTAACACTTGATTTGTTAAAAGTAAAACATAAGTTGCTTGCTAACCTTAATATAGTAAATGATTTTGATGAAAAGGAAAAAATTTACGGCATAAAAGCACAGCTTGTTGAAGTTGTTTATAATTTAACGGATAATGCGTATGAGGCAATTTTGGAAAAGAATGCTTTATTGACTAAACAGAATAAAATTGAATTTGAACCGAAAATAATAATAAGTTTAATAAAAAAAGAAAGTTCAAAAGTTATAAAAATAGCAGATAACGGCATAGGAATAAAGGATGAAAATATTTCTAAAATTTTTGCACCTTTTTATTCCACAAAATCATCATATAAATCCGGAACGGGTATAGGTATGTATATCGTTAAAAGAATAATAACCGAAAATTTAAACGGAAAAATTTGGCTTAATTCGGATTACTTACATGGAACACAAATATTTATAGAATTGCCGAAAGGGGATTTTAACAATGAAAAAAGTTTTAATAGTTGATGATGAGAAAGAAATTGTTGACTTTATGGCAAGGTTTTTAAAAAGGTTAAATATTGACAGTAAAACCGCAATTTCCGGTGAACAAGCTTTGGATTTTTACAAAACGGATAACTATGATTGTGTTTTTTTGGATATACATCTTGGCGGTATTGACGGTATTGAAGTATTAAAACAATTAAAACAATTAAAACCGGATGTGAAAGTTGTTGTAATTACCGGAAGTATAGGTGAAGAATCAAAAGATAAAATTTTAAAATTAGGGGCAATTGATTATCTTCAAAAACCTATAGTATTGTCGGATTTTAAAGAAAAAGTTAAAAATTATATTTAGAATAATGATATATGGAAAAGAAAAAAGCATTAAATGAATATTTATCCAAAGTTGCAAAGCAAATGGTTTTTATCCGTGATGCCGAGTTGCTTTCAAAACTTGTTATTAAAATTGTAGCCGAACGTTTAAACGTAAAACATGTCGGGTTATTTCTGTATAACAAAAAAGCGGAAGAATATGTAATAAAACTTTCACAAGGTAAGAAAGGTTTAAAAATTCCGGTTAATTTTACAAAAATCAAAAAAAACAGTAATTTAATTAAATTTTTTTATAATCGTGCTTTACCTTCAAAAAATAAATTGTCGGTTTCGGAACGGGAAATAAATTTATTAAAAAGAAAAAATAAAAATGATAAATTGTTTTTGAAACAATTGGAAGAACTTGAAGATGCAATGTTTATATATGGTGCCAAACTTGTAGTTTGCGGTTTCTTTAGAAATAAAATACCCGTTATTTTTTTTATAGGGGAGAAAGAAAACGGTAAAAGTTTCACTAAAGATGAAGTTTCATTTTTAAATATATTGGCTTCCGATGTTGTTATGGCAATACAGAATACAAATCTGTTTGAAAATATAAAAAATCAACTGGATAAAAACAAGCAAATACTTTTAAATATCGTTCAAACTTTGGCCACCGTTCTTGATGTAAAAAATTCTTATACACACGGACATGCCGAGCGTGTTATGAAATATTCGCTGATTATTATGAAATATATACCTAAAAATATTTTAAAAAATTATAAAAATTTTGAAGATACTTTGAAAATATCATCTTTGTTACACGATATCGGTAAGGTCGGAATTCCCGAAGATATTTTAAATAAAGTCGGAAAACTTACCGAAGAAGAATTTGAATTGATTAAAAAACATCCTGCAATGGGGAGCGAAATTTTAGAGCCGATAAAAGAATTTCATGAAGTTTCGTTAGGGGTTAAATATCATCATGAAAGATACGACGGTAAAGGTTATCCGTATAAATTGTCGGGAACCAATATTCCGTTAATTGCATCAATAATTTCGGTTGCCGATTCTTATGATGCAATGTTAAATGACAGACCTTACAGAAAGGGCTTGGCAAAAGATATTGTTATAAAAGAAATTATTACAAATAAAAATAAACAATTTTCACCGGTTGCCATTGATGCATTTGTTAAAGCCGTTGAATATAATCAAATGTAATTATGAAAAGTAAAAAAATAAGATGTATTATTGATATTGAAAGAGACTCTTATACGAATATTGCACTTGATGAAATGTTTTTTGTCAGGGAAAGTTTTGAGCCGGTTATAAGGTTTTATACATGGCAATATCCTGCCTGGACCATAGGATATTTTCAAAAATACAGTGATATAAAAAATGAAAATAATTATCCGATTATAAGAAGGTTAACGGGCGGGCTTGCAGTTTTACATAAAAATGATTTGTCGTATTCGGTTATAATCGATGATACGTGGCCTTATTTATACAACCAGGAAAAAACTTATGAAGCAATTCATAATGAGATAAAAAAATCTTTATTTGCCGTCAATATAATTTGTGACGGTAATGTTAAGTTTAATACGGGACATAAAGATATATCTTGTGTTAAAACTTTTTACAAAGATGATTTGTTTGTTAACGGTAAAAAGGTTGTCGGTTCTTGTCAAAGAAGAAGAGGTAAAAAAATATTGGTTGAGGGTTCTATACATCTAAAGTTAAATTATGAACAAATAAAAAATTTTGCTAATATATACTTTAATAATATTTCAAAATTTTTAAATTGTAAGTTTGAAATAAATTCTTTGACGGATAATGAATTAATTGCTGCAAAAACATTGGTAGAACAAAAATATAATACCGATAAATGGAAAGGGCTTTTTTAACGATGAATACGAAACTTTTATATGTGCTTACATTTTTTATGTCTTTTTTTCTTTCTGTTCTATTGACTCCTTTTTTTAGATTTATTGCAATGAAGTTTAATATTTACGACAAGCCGATAACTGCTGTAAAAACTCATAAAATAAGTACTCCTTATTTGGGCGGGCTTGCAATTTGGACAGGGTGGGCTATAAGTTTACTGGTTATAAGGTTAATTTCAAATTTTCCTACCGGAACTTTAAATAATTTAAGGTCGTTGATAATAGGTTCGTTATTACTGCTTATTTTGGGTTTATGTGATGATATAAAAAAAGGCGGATTAGGGTTTAAATTTAAATTTCTTATTCAAATAATAGCATGTTTGATAGTGGTTGTAGGTTTTGATATAAGAATTAATTTTATTGAAAATTATTTTTTGTCCGTAATAATAAGTATATTTTGGATAATAGGTTTATCAAATGCTTTTAATTTGATAGATATTATGGACGGGCTTTCAAGCGGAGTTGCCGCAATTGCAGCGGGATTCTTTTTTGTTATTGCTTTTCCGAGTGAAATGATTTATGTAAATTTTTGTTCGCTGGCTTTATGTGCGGCTTGTTTAGGTTTTATTCCTTATAACTTATCAAAGAAAAAGAAAATTTTTATGGGTGATACCGGAAGTCTTGCAATAGGTTTTATATTGGCAACCGTTGCTATGGGAACTTCTTATACAAAAATAAATCCTGTTGCCGTTTTTGCACCGTTGCTTGTTTTGGCTGTTCCTGTTTTTGAAACAATTTTTGTCAGTATAATAAGAATGTTAAACGGGAAAAACCCTTTTTTGGGAAGTAAAGATCATTTTCCGTTAAGACTTGAAAAAGCGGGTCTTACACGTTCAAAAATTTTAATTGTTATTTACGGTATGGCTTTTATATTCGGAATGCTTGCTTATTTTATTATTAAATTAAGTTCGAAGGACGCTTGTATTATTTTTGCTATTGCTGTAATTACCTTAATATTATTTTCAATAAAACTTGCAAAAATTAAAATGGATTAAAAAATGAATATAGATATTGATATTATTATAGGTGCCGGTATAACCGGGCTTTCTTATGCATATTTTTCAAAAAGAAATTTTATGGTTTTTGAAAAAGAAAAGCAGGTGGGCGGTTTATGTAAATCCGTTAAAGACAGCGGTTTTACTTTTGATTATTCAGGACATTTTATCCATATAAAAGATAAAAAAATAAAAAAGTTTATAGAAGATATTTTGGGTAAAAAATTATTAACCGTCACAAGAAATTCCGTAATTTACTTTAAAGATAAAATAATACCGTTCCCTTTTCAGGCAAACTTATACTATTTATCCGATAAAGAAAAAAAAGAATGCGTGGAAGGTATTAAGAACAGAAAAAATATTAAAATTTATAATGAT
>ONEP01000201.1 GCA_900316875.1 Candidatus Ruminimicrobium bovinum | reverse complement strand
TATGAAGAAGAAGATGATGTAACAGTTTCGGACACAAAGAAAAAAGTTATGATTTTAGGTGCGGGTCCCAACAGAATAGGGCAAGGTATAGAGTTTGACTATTGTTGTGTGCATGCCGTTCTTTCTTTAAAACAGGAAGGTTATGAAACTATAATGGTAAATTGTAACCCTGAAACCGTATCCACCGACTACGATACTGCAGACAAACTTTATTTTGAACCGTTAACGGTAGAAGATGTTTTAAATATTGCAGATAAAGAAAAACCGGAAGGTGTTGTTGTTCAGTTCGGCGGGCAAACTCCTTTAAATTTGGCTTCCGCTTTAAATAAAGCAGGACTTAAAATTTTGGGAACTTCCGTTGAATCAATTGATATGGCAGAAGACAGGAAAATATTCAGTAAAGTATTAAAAAAATTAAATATTCCTCAAGCAGATTCCGGTACCGCAATAACTTTTGAAGAAGCAAAAGAAATTGCAGGTAAAATCGGTTATCCCGTAATGGTTAGACCTTCTTATGTATTGGGCGGAAGGGCTATGGAAATTGTTTATGATGAAAACCATCTTGAAACATACATCTCAAAAGCCACCGATGTAAGCGAGGGAAAACCTATTCTTATAGATAAGTATCTTGATAATGCAATAGAAATAGACGTTGATGCACTTTCCGACGGAAAAGATGTTTATATTGCAGGTATTATGGAACATATTGAGCAGGCAGGTATTCATTCGGGCGATTCGGCTTGTGTTCTTCCTACACATACTTTGTCAAAAGATGTTATAACAAAAATAAAAGAACATACAATAAATTTAGCAAGAGAAATTAATGTTAAAGGACTTATGAATATTCAGTATGCGGTTAAAAACGGTATTCCTTACCTTTTGGAAGCAAATCCAAGGGCATCAAGAACGGTTCCGTTTGTTTCAAAAGCCATAAGTTATCCTTTGGCAAAACTTGCATCAAAAGTTATGATAGGAAAAGCGGTTAAAGATTTAATTCCTAAAGAATATTTAAACGGTCAGCTTAAACATATCGACTATACATGTGTAAAAGAAGTTGTTTTGCCGTGGATAAGGTTTGCTAATGTCGATACCGTTTTAGGCCCTGAAATGAAAAGTACCGGCGAAGTTATGGGTATAGACAAAGATTTCGGTAAAGCATTTGCCAAGGCAGAGCTTGCATCCGGAACCATTTTACCTGACAGCGGAACCGTATTTATAAGTTTAGGACAAAGAGATAAAACTAAAGGGCTTGAAATTGCAAAAGATTTTATAGAACTCGGTTTTAATGTTATTGCAACAAAACATACGGCGGAATTCTTTAAAGAAAACGGACTTGATGTAAAAGAGGTTCATAAAATCCAGGAAGGCAGGCCTAATGTTGTTGATATAATTTCAAACAAAGAAGTTGCTTTAATAGTAAATACTCCTTCGGGGCAAAAAAGTCATCACGACGGTTACAGCATAAGAAGAACGGCTTTAATGTATAATGTTCCCATAGTTACAACACTTGCCGCAGCCCGTGCAAGTATTGAAGCAATAAAAGCAAAAAGAAATTACGATTGGGAAGTCTGTTCAATTCAAACCCATTATAAAATGGAAGAGTAGAAAATTAGATGTACATTTATTTTTTGCTTCCTTTGATAGGGTTTGTAGGAATGTTTGCAGGCGGTTTTTGGGGTGTAGGTTGCGGTTGGCTGATAGTTCCTACAATGCTTATTTTCGGTTTCACCCCAAATGAAGCCGTAGGCGTCGGACTTTTGCAAATGTTTCCGTCAATAGTTATGTCGGTTACAAAAGATATTAAAAGTTTGGATTGGAGTAAAAATTCCGTTGCTTCAAAACTTGTAATACCGTTGGGCTTTGGTGCATTTTTACTTGCATTCAGCGGTAAAATAGTCAACAGATTTTTTTATGAAAGGTTCGGCTCAATAGCATTACTTATTATCTTTTGTGTTTTTATGGTTACATTGGGCTCAATAGTCCTTTTCGGAAAAACAACCGAATATGAAACAAATATTCCTTCAATTTCAAATAAACAATCCTTAATAGCTTTTTTTATAGGAATGATAGTCGGAATATTCAGTTCCGTAATGGGTGTTGGCGGTGCGATATTTTTTAGACCTACACTTGCAAATATTTTTAAAGTTCCCGAAGTTATAACCTCAAAATGTATAAGGGTTCTTTTGCTGATAACTACATTTACGGGTGGAATGTATTACACTTTTGCCGACTGGCATCCCGATTGGACAATAATAACAATGTCTTTGGTAATAGCAATAGGCGGAATGATAGGTTTTCCTTTAGGAATAAAAGTTCATAATACCGTTCTTAAAAACGGTTATGAAAAATATGTCAATAAAAGTTTCGCCGTTATAACTTTTATTGTTCTTATAAACACAATTTTAAATATTTTCGGCTTTATAATTTTCAGCAGATATTTAATGATAACAATAGCAGTTCTGCTTTTTATATCAATCAATTTATTCAAGTCCTATACAGATAAACACAAAAAATTATTTGTTAAATAATTGTGTAAATATTGACAATCATAACACTTTTTTATAATATATTAAAACCCACCATTTAGGTAGGTAAATAAAATTCGACAGTTTAAAGCTTAAGAGTTGAAGGACTTAAAGTTTATTGTGAAAATTCACGAAGTGAATTTTTGATATTTATAAAATTTTACCAAAAAACATAAACCATAAGCTGTAAACTATCAACTAAAACAGGTTTTTACGGATGAATATAAATTTTAACATTGTTAATAACAGACAAAATACCGGCTCGGTAAAATACGATTTTATACCGAAAGTACCTAATGTAAAAAATGTTATTCCCATGTGGGTAGCAGATATGGACTTTAAAAGTCCGGTTGCGGTTCAAGATGCATTAAAAAAAATTGCAAGTCACAACATTTACGGGTATTCATATATTGACAATGAATATATATCGTTATTACAAAATTGGTATGCAAGAAGAATGGAGTGGAAAATAAAAAAAGAAGAAGTTTTATGTGTTCCGAGTGTAATGTTCGGTATATCTGCTGCAATCAGAGTGTT
>ONEP01000203.1 GCA_900316875.1 Candidatus Ruminimicrobium bovinum | reverse complement strand
CCGTTCTGCTTACCGTATCACATATTAATAAAAAAACAGAACCTGTAATTGCAGAAAAAGGAATTACAATTCTGTTATCGTTACCTACAAATTTTCTTGTAATATGCGGTATCATAAGCCCCACAAAACCTATAACTCCGCAACAGCTTACAATTGCTGCCGTAATTAAAGAACTTAATAAAAATAAATATTTTACCGTTTCCGATGTATTTACTCCGAGTGAATTTGATTTTTCGTTTCCCAAACTTATTATATTAACAATATTTCCCGATAAACATAAAATAATCACTCCGGTAACTACCGATATTATCACTATAGGCAATAGTCTTTCGTCAAAAAAAGAAAGGTTACCCATAAGCCACATAAAAGCCGAATAAAGTTGGTCTGACGATGATACTGAAAAAAGCAACATTACTGCCGAAGAAAAAATATAACTTGCAACAACTCCGGAAAGTATCATACCGTTTGAATCAAATTCTTTTCTCATATTTAATACATAAACCAAACAAACCGACAATATTGCTCCGCAAAAACCAAAAAGCGGCAAAAATATCCATGAAACTTTTATTATTCCAAATGCAAAACCTACTGAAACACCGAAAGCCGCACCGCCTGAAATTCCTAATGTAAAAGGATCTGCCAACGGATTCCTTAATACTCCCTGAAAAACACATCCGCTTACCGATAACCCGGCACCTGCAACTATTGCAAGTATTACCCTCGGTAACCTTATATGTTTTATTATTGTATAAACACTGTTATCTCCCGAATTATAAAAAACGGATTTTAAAATATCGGCAACGGATATTTCACTTACACCGGATTTCAGTGCAATTAAAAATGTTATAAATAATATTATTAACAATAAAAAAATTTTTAAAAAATATTTCATATTCAATTAACAGTTTCTAATTGTTTTTGCAAAATTTTTAGTCCTCTCAAAAAAGTTTTCGGTGTAGGCATAAAAATATCATTTGCATCCAACATAAATATTTTTTTATTTTTAACGGCAGGTATGGTTTTATATTTGTTCCATTTTATTATTTCTTTTTCGGTTATATCACCCATATTTACAAGTATTATAATATCCGGATTTTTTTTCATAACGGCTTCAATGCTTATGTTAGGGTATCTCATATCAATATCAACAAAAATATTTTCTAAGCCGATAAATTTATCATAATCATTTATATAGCTTTGTTTTCCTACCGTAAATAAAGGATTTGCTCCTACTTCCCAAAAAACGGTTTCGGTTTTCATTCTTCTTTTTTCACAAACTGAATTTATTTCATGCTTTACATCGGAAATCAATTTTGTCGCTGTTTCGGTTTTATCTAAAAAATTTGCTAACTGTTGAAAATTATTACAAATATCTTCAAAACCGCTTACGGTTTCCATAACATACACGGGTAATTTAAGCCGTATAATTTTCTCGACAACAGCTTTATTATTACCCTCTTTTGTTGCAATAATCAAATCCGGTTTCAATGAAACAATTCTTTCAATATTAGGTTCGGTAAAAGTTCCTATCTTTTCTTTTTTAACTTGTTTGTCGACACAAAAGGTTGTATTTGCTATAAGTTTATCATCCATACCAAGTTCATACAAACTTTCCGTAACCGACGGAGCAAGAGAAATAATTCTTTTATACTCGGCAAATAAATTACATTGAAATAAAAAAATTATTAATAAAAATATTAATAATTTTTTTAAAAAATTTATTTTTTCTATACTTCTATACATCTGTTCCTCTATACATCAAATTTTAATTGCAAAGCAATTAAAATTCTATTCCTTCTTGTGCGGGAATACCTTTATTAAACGGATGTTTTATTTCTTTTACTTCACTTACCAAATCGGCAAGTTCTATTAATTTATTACTTGCCCCTCTTCCCGTTATTACAACATTGGCTTGTTTATTCAATTCATTTATAATTGTAAGCAATAAATCTTCATCTATAAATTTATCTCTTAAAGCAATATTAAATTCTTCCAATACTATTAAATTATATTTGTTATCTCTTGTAATTTCTTTTAATTTATTTACGGCTTGTTCACATTCTTTTACAACTTGTTCTTTTGATATGTCTTTAAAACAAAAAGGATGTTTTGTTGCAAAAGAAAAAAAATCAAGGCCTTCAAGTTTAGTTAATATTTTTTGTTCACCGTAAAAATTTTCACCTTTAAAAAGTTGAACAAGACAAACTTTTTGATTATGTCCCAATGCCCTTATTATTTGCCCCATTGAAGATGTTGTTTTACCTTTTCCGTTTCCTGTTATTACTAAAATCATTTTTCCCCTCTAAAAATAAAAAAAACCACTTTCTATAAAAGAAAATGGTAATAATAATACGAATAAAAACTTTCCCCTAGAAAAGTAAAACTAACACAACAATTGAGAACAAATAATAGACCGGACTACAAAAAATATTTTGATTACCGTTGCTGGGCAGTGTCCGAATTGCAAAAAAGCTTACGGAACTTCCTTTATTTATTCTTAAATTAAAGAGCTTTAACTTTGGGCCTGGTAGGACTTGAACCTACGACCATTCGATTATGAGTCGAGTGCTCTAACCAACTGAGCTACAGGCCCTCTAAATGACAACTGTTTAAGTTTAACAAAAACAAAAATTATTGTCAAGCAATTGCGGAAATTCCATTTTAAAATCTTCTTCTATAATTATTTTTTCTTATATGTTTATTTGTTCCCTGTGTTATCGTCAATTTCTGTTTCATTCTTGCATTTCTGTCTTTTTCTACAAAAATATCGTTACCGTTTTTATCTTTTTGTGTCCAATACATAGCCGTTGAATATGTTGACGGAGTAGGTGTAAAAACCTGCACCTGTTCCGGAGTAAATTTTAAATTTTTATTTATAAAATATAAAAGTTCTTTTGTATCTTCCAAACTGCAACCCGGATGGTCCACCATAAAATAACATGTTAAAAACTGATTTAACGGAGTATTTATTTGTTTAAACATTTTAACAAATTCCAAAAAACATTCCTGTTTAGGTTTGTTCATCGCTTCCAAAACATTGTCACATGTATGTTCCGGTGCAATTTTTAATTGCCCGGATATATTATTATTTGAAATGTATTCCAAATAATTTTTACCGTTTTGTTTATCGGCAATAATTAAATCGTGCCTGATACCGGATGATACAAATACTTTTTTTATATTTTTGTTTGCGGCACATTGTTTTAACAAATCAATTTGTTCTTTATGAGAAAACATAATATTTTCACATACCGTCGGGTATAAACATTTTTTATTTTTACATTTTCCGGTTACCCCGTGCAATTTACAGGAAATTTTATACATATTTCCCGTAGGTCCGCCTATATCCGAAATATATCCTTTAAAATCTTTTTTTTGTGTAAGTTTATTTACTTCCTTTATTATCGATTCTTTGCTTCTTGAGATAACCGACTTTCCCTGATGAACGGCTATTGCGCAAAAATTACATTCTCCGCAACAACCTCTGTGAGATACCACGGAAAACTTTATTGTTTCCTGTGCTTTTACAACACCCTGTTTTGCATAATAAGGATGAACTTCCCTTGTCCAGTCCATTTCATAAATATTATCCAATTCCCGTTGAGTTAATGAAGTTTGAGGCGGGTTATGAATTAAATAACGAACGTCATGTTTTTGACATAAACCTTTTGAATTTTCATAAGCACTGTTGTTATAAAACAAATCAAACATTTCAATAAATTTATTTTTGTCGGCAATACATTCTTCATAAGATGGTATTTCGATATAATTTTCTTTGGCTGTTTTTGAAATATAACATAAACCTTTAATATCATAATAACTTTTATTTTCTTTTATTGCCTGTGCAAGTTCAAGCATAGTTTTTTCAGCCATGCCGTAAGCCAAAATATCTGCTTTTGCATCAAACAAAATTGATCTTCTTAATTTACTATCTTTTAAATCGTAATGAACAACTCTTCTAAGACTTGCTTCTATTCCGCCGAGAACAATAGGTTTTGTTTTTTTGAAATGTCTTCTTATTAAATTCGTATATACCATGCAGGCCCTGTCAGGTCTGCGGTTATTTATCCCGCCGGGCGTTAAATCGTCTTGATTTCTGAATTTTCCCGTAGCCGTATAATTTGCAACCAAAGAATCCATTGCACCGGCAGTAACTCCCCAAAACAAAGCAGGTTCGCCAAGACGTGCGATATCGTCGTTATTGATATCGGGTTGTGCAATAATTGCAACTTTAAAACCGTTAACGGTTAAGTAATTTGCAATAACGGCTGCACCGTTGAAAGGAGAATCAATATATGTATCTCCGGATACAATTATAATATCCGGCTTATCCCATTTTAAATTAATAATTTCCTGTTTTGTGGCAGGTAAAAACATTTTAAATTATTCCCATTTATAAAATACAAAAAAAACGGCAAGAACCATTAAACAAAAACTTACCAAATAATTCCATTTAAAATGTTCGTTTAAATACAATACGGAAAAAAAAGCAAATACGGTTAAAGAAATTACTTCCTGTATAATTTTTAATTGAGTTACATTAAATTGAAGATACCCTATTCTGTTTGCAGGAACCATAAAACAATATTCGATAAAAGCTATACCCCAACAAATTAAAATTAATTTTATCATCGGTATATTTTTAAATTTCAAATGCCAATACCATGCAAACGTCATAAATATATTTGAAATTGTAAGTAAAATTATTGTTTTCATTACAGCATCTCAAGAATGTTATCTATATATTTTTTAGAGTATATCATTTTACTTTTTTTTAAACAACACACACAACACATACATAAACATAAAAGGTACAATATTTTCCAATCCGACATTGAAAATAAAAACGTAAATTTAATATAATTACATAATGTTAATACGGAGTAAAAAATGAAAACTTTAACTTTTGTTATTTCTTGTTTAACCTGTATTTTACTTGCAAATTCATTTTTATATTCAAATACCGTCATCGGAAATTTACAAAACAAAAAAAATAATTTTAACAAACAGGGTATTACATATTCCGTATCAATTGAAAACGAACAAAACTCAACATCTATAATTAAATGTATTTTAACTGAAAAAGATAAAAATAAATTTTTTGAAACTTTAACTTCTTATACAAAAACAAATTATCTTTTATGTGACGACAAATTATATCAGGTTCAAGTATCAACGTCTTTTACTGCAGCGCCAAAACTTCTTTTACGCGAAGACAAATCATACCAAATCCAAGGAAACCCTAATTTATATTCTTTAAAATTTATTCTTTTCCCCGAAGAAATGAAAAAAAATATACTTGATGAATATTATTATGAAATTCCCGATTATGCAGATTGTATTGTAGGTGATAAAATTACGGTAAACGGTTACAGTTGTCAAATTCTTACAAAAACAATAACGGAAACAATAAAAAACGAACAAAATTTTACAACAAGGCAAAATATAACAAAAATGTATATAACCGAAAGATACGGATATCCTACAAAAATTGAATATCTTTATAAAAACAGTTATTCAAATTCAGCAGATTATGATGAAGGGTTCAGCAGAGCTACGGTAAATTTTACAAATTTTAACACGGATGTAACGAACAAATTACTTGAACTTCCGGAAAATCCTTTTATTATCGATTATAAAAAAGACTGATTTTTTAGGTTGTTGGGTGATAACTACAGCTGAGAGCTGAGAAGAATAAAGACAGGTTATAGGATTATAGGTTTAACGGCAACGGAAAAACTTTTAAAAATTTCTTTTGAAGCACGACTTAACGATAGCTGAGGCAGAAAATGTTACACATTTTCCTGGCTTAGTGCTTATTAGAGCTTAGAGTTTTCGGTATTTTTCGCTACGGCGAAAATCTAATTATTTATCAAAAATCGCATAGCGATTTTTACGACAAACTCCTCAGCCCTAAACTCTAAACTAACTTTATCTTTTAATAAATATTTCTATTCTGTTATTTTTATTTCTGCCTTCTTTGGTTGTATTTTCCGCTATCTGTT
>ONEP01000207.1 GCA_900316875.1 Candidatus Ruminimicrobium bovinum | reverse complement strand
TTGAAAAACAAAGTAGAAAACAAAGCAAATGAAAAATTAAAAGAAGGCAAAAGTATTGAAGAAATTAAAAAAACAACTTTTGGAATTGCAACGGATCCGGATGGAGATAGGTTTGCAATATATTACACTGTTTATAACGGTAGTAAATTTGAAGCAAAATTCCTTTTACCTGATGAAGCAGGTATGATAGTTCAAAAAATCTTCCTTGAAAATAAATATAACAAATTAAATGAATATTTAAAGGCTAATCACTCTGATAAAGAAATTTCTAATTGGTTAAAAGAAAATAATTATAACATTGTAACCGTAAGAAGTGCCGATACAACAAGCCAAATTGATAAGTTAGCAAAATATTATGAAGATAAAATGAAAAAGCTTGTTTCGGGACAATTAAAAAATGAAATAAATGTATCCGTAAAAATAACCGATATCGGTTTTAAAAATTTAGCAGAAGCTGCAAAATTAACCAAAAAAGAAGGAATAGAGCCTCTTATGCTTCTTGAAAGTTCAGGAGGGCTTGTTTCCGGATTATATGATAAAGACGGCTTAACTGCAACATTACTTCCTTTGCTTCTATTAAACAATGCAAGTGTAACTGTTGAAGAAGAATTGGATACAATAGAAAAGGATATAAAAAATTCCGAATTGCTTGGTAGAGATGCTATTGTTTTTGAAGATAAAAAAGAACTTACTGCGGAACAACAGAAACAAAACTTTTTAGATGTTACAAATAATTTCAAAGACATATATAAAAATATTCCGGAAATGAAAAATTATGATGTTGAAACTATTTCTCCTGTTACAATTGAAAACGGTATAGAAATTGTATTTAAGAACGGTAATTCATTAATAGTACGTGCATCGGGAACAGAACCTAAAATAAGAATTTATACAAAAGTTAATGCTACTATTGAAAATAAATCTCAATTAAAAAAAGAAAATGATGCTCTCATGAATTTGGGTAGAACTTTAGTTGAAAAGTCAGGTAACGGTGAATATAAAAACTATATCTCTAAAACACAAACAGTTGATAACAATAAAACTATAATTAACAAATTAACGGATTATTCTTCTAAAACAAATAATGCAAAAAACAGAGAACTTTTAAATGATAATACAAGAAGCAATAAACTTATTCGTGAAATGTCCGTAGGTAAAAATAATAAACTTCAACTTGATTTTTCAAGAACCGAACTTGATGAAGAAACTTTGGAACTTTGTAATAATTTATATGATAATTTAGGTATAAGTGAAAAACTTTCAAATATAGATATGGATGAAGATGTTAAAAGATTGTTTTTTGCAATGTATGTTTATTATCATAAAGTAAAAGGTATAGATATATTGTCAGTATTGCCGTATGATAATAATAGTGCATATATTGTAAAAAATGCTGAAGAAAAACTTTCTGATTATGTTACTGTGTTAGGTCAGCCTGGAACAAACGGACAACATTCTTTCTATCAATTATTACATCAGGGTGTAGTTCCTTCTTTTAATGCTTTTGTAGGTTTTGCAAATTCAACCGATGACATAATGGCTGATTCCGACAAGAGAACGGCACATTTTAAACTTTTGTCGAATATGATAGCACAGGCAGATGCATTCTTTATCGGTAGAAACAGGCAGGAAACTAATGAAATAGAAAAAGATAAAAAGTTACAAACTCATAAAGTATTTGAAGGAAATACTCCGTCACTTGTTATGATGTTTGAAAATAATGACGAAGCAGCAAAAAAAGAACTTGCAAATATTGGAAGTGCAATTTCAGAAATTGCAAAAGCGGTTGAAACCGAACCTGTTTTAAAAATTGAAACCGATAAATCCGTTAAAGGCGAATATGAGGGTTTTACAACATCTGATATTTTTAAAGAAATACAAAAAGAAAAATCGGCTTCGGACAAAGAAACGATAAATCAAAAAAATTCAAAACTTACATTTAAATCAAATATAAGAACTTCTTTAGTAAATAAATATATTGAGCTTTTTAATATAAAATTTTTTAAAGATAAAGATGACAATGAACAAAGTGTTTTTGATAAACTTAATGCTATTTTTAACGGTGATAAGGTTAATGCAACCGAAGACAGAGCAGTTTTACATTCGGCTTTAAGAAATGTTGAGTTTGTTGATGGTAAATTTGTTGCAAAGTCGGCAATTAAAGTTGACGGTAAAAATGTTATGCCAAATGTTGTGAATACTCTTAATAAGATGACGGATTTTGCTAATAGAGTTATTAACGGACAGTGGAAAGGTGCTACCGGAAAAGAAATAAAAACTGTAGTAAGTATAGGTATCGGCGGTTCCGATTTAGGTCCTAGAGGTGTTACAAATATTTTAGCTGAAAGCAAACTTGATAATGCACCTGAAGTAAGGTATGTTTCAAATGTTGATCCTCAGGATTTGGAAAATCAATTAAAAGGTTTAGATCCCGAAACAACTTTATTTATAATAGAATCAAAAACATTTACAACAGATGAAACAATGACAAATGCAAATGCCGCAAAAAAATGGTTGCTTAGTAATTCTAAATTAAATGAAGATTCCGTTAAAAATCATTTTGTTGCAGTTTCAATCGCAAAAGAAGAAGTTGAAAAATTCGGTATAGATACAAACAATATGTTTGAATTCTGGGATTGGGTAGGCGGAAGGTTCTCTGTTTGGTCTGCAATAGGTTTGCCTGTGATGTTATCAATAGGTCCTAAAAATTTTGCGGATTTCTTAAAAGGTGCAAATAATACCGATGAAGCATTAAAAGAAGTTATAAACGGTTCTGCTGCCAAGGAAAATATTTCCGTTCTTGCAGCAATTTCTTATATAGACAGAATAAATCATCTCGGAAAACAAGAACAATTTATAAATGCTCCTTTTGATTTCTTTGTAGATTTTATTCAACAGCAATCTATGGAAAGTCTCGGTAAATTTGTAACCGTTGACGGTAAAACAGTTGCATATCCTACCGGAAATGTTATTGTTCCTGCAGAAAACTCAAAACTTGGCGGTATAAATGTAGCTGTTGGTGAAACTTCAAACAATAAATATTCTTCCGATGATATAACAACTTATATTGATATGGATGAATTGTCACCGGAATCGCTCGGTGAGTTATTTGCAACATTTGAGCATGTCGTTGAAATTTCAGCTGCTTTGTGGGAAATTAATGCTTTTGACCAATGGGGTGTTCAATTAGGTAAAGAGTTAATGCCCGGTGTGCTTTCTGCTATAGAAGGTGAACAAACCGAGCAGGCAAAAAGCAAATTGAATTTATCCTCTCAAAAAAATGTTGAATTTATTAATAATGCAAATGCAAATGAAACTTCTAAAACTTCATTTATTGATAGAATTAAAAAAACACTTGAAAATATGTGGAAAAATCATGCTTTTGATTTTGGACATTTAGCCGGTGGAGAAGAAGTTGCAAATGCAATCAAGAAAAAAAATAACATTATTGAAGAAAATATAATAAGAGATGAAGATCAGCTTGCCTTAAAAGAAGTACAAAATCAATTAGACGAAGTTAAACTGCAATTACAAGTTCTTGACAGAACTTCAAAAAGATCAAAAAGTGTTCCGGGAGCAGGAATTAATGAAAATAAAATAGAAGAACAAATACAAGAATTAAAACAGAAAGAAGATGAACTTGAAGCAAAAATAGAAGAATTAAAAAATGCAAATGCTCAACTTGACCTTGGTTTGTTTGGTAATATGTTTAAAAATCGTTCGACATTAAGGGCAGTATTTGCAGGGGTAGCCGAAAGCTTAATATTGGTTCCTGTAACGGTTGTAGATACAATCCAAAAAATATTAACGGGCAATTTTAACA
>ONEP01000209.1 GCA_900316875.1 Candidatus Ruminimicrobium bovinum | reverse complement strand
TGCAGTTTCTTCGGGATTATGCGCTGAAACTGTTTTAACATTGGCGGATGCTTTGCAGCTTGCAATTTCAAATAATGAACTTATAAATGCTTCCGCCAAATCAAAAGAGTTTGCACAATATCAATTAAAATCCGCCAAAGGTAAAAATTATCCTAATGTTTTTTTGGAAGGTTCCGTTAATAAAATAAATGATCCGATTATTTTAAAGCTTGCCGATGCAAGGTCGGCTGTTATCGGTGCAAGTGCCGCTACTTTAAAAGCTACCGGGGCTTCCGACGCCGTGGTTGCCGCTTTTACACAAAAATTAAATTCATCAATTCCCGATTTTGATATGAAATTTCAAGATGACTTATTTTATAAATTATCCGCAGGAGTTGTATGGCCGTTATATACCGGCGGGAAAATATCGGCAAATTCAAAAGCAAAACAAACAGAAGTCGATATTTCCGCAATAGAACAGGAAAAAACATTAAATTCAACAATAACATCGGTAATAGAAAGTTATTTTAAAGCTGAACTTGCACAGGAAGTTTTAAATATAAGACTTAATTACCTTAATAACATAAAACAACATGCCGCAAATGCCGAAAAATTATTTAATGTCGGTATGATAGCCAAAACAAATAAATTAAGGGCTGATGTCGCGCTTTCACAAGCGACAATAGAATATGAAAAATCCGCAAGAGATTTTCAATTGGCACTTGTTGTCCTTTCAAATATAATAGGAAAGGATTGTCAAAATACAAGTCTTGCTACCGATATAAATATATTGGAAAATTTAAAAGATGTGCAGTATTATGTAGAAACGGCAAAAAGTAATAATACTGTTTTAAAAGAATTAAACGAAAAGAAAAATTTAATTAAACAAAAGAAAAAAGCAATAAACGGGAATTTTTTACCTACAATAGCGGCTTTCGGTAAATATGAAATTTATAAAGAAAATTTAACCGTATTTGATCCGGAATGGGTTGCCGGAATTAATGCACGGCTTGATATTTTTAACGGAGGTTCCGACTATAACGAAAATAAAGCTTATTCCGCACAGCTTGAAATGATAGATTTATATATTAAAAACACGGATAAAATGATAACGACAGGGGTTAAAAAATATCATCATGAAGTTGAAACTGCAAAGCAGAGATACGAAAGTTTAAAAAGTTCACAGGAATTAACGGAAGAAAATTTAAAACTTTATAAACAATCTTTCAAAGAAGGTTTGGCGACTTCAATAGAGGTAATAGACGCGGAACTTGCCGTATCAAAAGTTATGTTGGAACAATTGCAGACCTTATATGAATACAATGTTGCATATGCAAAATTAATTGATATATGCGGGAAATCTGCATTGTTGATGAATAATATTACCGGGGATTTAAAATATGAAAAATAAAATTTTAATTCTTATGTTTTGTTTTGTTTCATTGTTAAATATAAGTTGTTCAAAGCAGGAAGAAACAATTTCGGGTGAAGTTGATGCTACCGAAATAGATATCGGTGTAAAAGTTCCCGGAAGAATAGCAGAAATATTTGTCGTTGAGGGACAAACCGTTAAAAAAGGAGAAATCCTCGGCAGACTTGAAGGAAAAGAATTGGATGCAAAATTAAAAACCGTTAATGCTGCTTTAAAAGAAGCACAAGAACAATATGAGTTGGCCGAGAAAACATATAACAGAATTAAAAATCTTTATGATGACGGAGTCGTTCCCAAACAGCAGTTTGATGAAATAAATTACAAGTATAATGCCGCTTTACAAAAAATACATGCAATTGAAGGACAAAAAAACGAGATAATGGCATATTATGATGAACTTACGGTAACTGCACCTATTGACGGTGAAGTTACTCAAATTATATCACATCCCGGTGAACTTGTTGCAACAGGTTATCCTATAATTACATTGCTTGACACAAAAGATATTTGGGTGGTTTTTAATATAAGGGAAGATTTATTAAATAATCTTCAAAAAGGTAAACAAATAAATGTTTATATTCCTGCATTGAAAAATACGGTTAATATGGAAATAACTTATGTTTCTGCCATGGCAAACTTTGCTTCATGGAAACCGACAAATCAACAGAATAATTACGATTTAAAAACTTTTGAAATAAGGGCAAGAAGTAAAGATGTTCCGGATAATATCCGTCCCGGAATGACAGCTGTAATAAAGTAAATTGCGGTCAATATTAAACATATACGTTAAATTTACATTGTATAATTTATAATGTATAATAAATATGACGTTGCTTATTTTGCGGAATATATTGGTAATGTTTATTATTAAATCTAAGAAAATATTTTTATTATAAATTATGAACGGTAAATTTTATATTATCATTTTAGTTGTTGCGTCATTTATCTTTTCTTGTTTCATACCAAAAACTATTTTTGCAGACTGGAAAAAAGAAGTTAATAAAGAAATAAATAATATTTTAAAAACGGAGAAAAAAACAATGAAAGCAATAATTGAAACATCTATGGGAACAATTGAAATTGAGTTGTTCCCTGAAAAAGCACATAAAACGGTTGCAAATTTTGTTGAACTTGCACAAGGTACTAAAGAATGGACCGACCCTAAAACTGGTAAAAAAGTAAAGAAACCTTTTTATGATAATTTAACATTTCACAGAGTTATTCCGGAATTTATGATACAAGGGGGCTGTCCTTTGGGAACGGGAACCGGCGGACCGGGGTATAAATTTGATGACGAGATAGATTCTTCTTTAAAATTTGATAAACCCGGACTTTTGGCAATGGCAAATGCCGGTCCTAATACAAACGGTTCACAATTTTTTATTACCGAAGTAAAAACTCCGTGGCTTAACGGACATCATACTATTTTCGGCGAAGTTGTAAGCAGTAAGGATTTGGATATCGTAAAAAAAATAGCGAGAGTTGATTGCGATTTTTCGGATTCTCCTTTGGAACCTGTTGTCATAAAAAAAATTACAATAGAGAGATAAAAAATGAAAAAAATAGTATTTGTTACGGCACCGAAAACTTTTAGGGATGAAGAATATATTGAACCAAAAGAAATTCTTGAAAAGGCGGGCATTCAGGTAACAACGGCAAGTACCGTTAAAGGTGAGATATTCGGTAAAATTAAAATAAAAGCACAAAGTCAAATGCTTGTTACCGATATAAAAGTTGAAGATTTCGACGGTATATTTTTTGTCGGCGGTATGGGCTCTGCAATATATTTTGATGATAAATTTATTCATAAACTGGTAAATGATTTTTATAATGCAAATAAAATAGTAAGTGCAATTTGTATTGCACCGACTATACTTGCAAATGCAGGTGTTTTAAAAGGTAAAAAAGCAACCGTATTTCCGGACGGAGAACCTGCTTTAATTGCGGGCGGTGCAAATTATACGGCACAAGATGTTGAAGTTGACGGTAATATTATAACGGGCAACGGACCAATGTCCGCAAAGCAATTTGGAAAAATTTTAAGAGATAAAATTTTAAATTAACAATTACAAATTGCCGTTTAAATTATCAGCTGTTCAGCTTTTCAGCTCTTCAGCCAATAAAAGAGGAAATATGTCTTTTAACAGAAAAGATCTTTTAGGTTTGGAAAACTTAAGTAAAGATGAAATTGCAACAATAATCAAAAAGGCGGAAGAATTTAAAGATTTGTTTACCAATTCTTCAAATAAATCTTTGGATTTGGCAGGAAAGACGGTTGTTAATTTGTTTTATGAACCTTCCACCAGAACAAGAACTTCATTTGAAATAGCATCAAAAAGATTGTCGGCGGATGTTGTAAGTATAGCTACTGCAACATCAAGTGTAGTTAAGGGTGAAAGTTTGGTTGACACTGCAAAAACTCTTCAGGCAATGAAAGCGGATATTTTTATTATAAGGCATACACTTGCCGGAACCCCGCATTTACTTGCCAAAAATTTACAGGCCTCAATTATAAATGCCGGTGACGGTTTTCACGAACATCCCACACAAGGATTACTTGATTTTTATACTATCTTTGAAAAAAAGAAAAGAATAAAAGATTTAAAAATTCTTTTAGTCGGTGATATTCTGCACAGCAGAGTTGCAAAATCGAATATTTGGGCTTTAACTAAGTTTGGTGCAAAAATAAGGGTAGTTGGACCTCCTACACTTATACCGAGTAAAATAACAGAACTCGGTGTTGAAGTTTTTTATGATTTGGATAGAGCAATAAAAGATGTTGATGTTATAAATATTTTAAGAATTCAAATGGAAAGGCAGCAAGCTAATTTGTTTCCTTCCGTTCACGAATATGTTGAACTTTATCAGGTTACAAAGAAAAGATTGGAAAAAGCAAAATCAGGTGTTATGATTATGCATCCGGGGCCCATGAACAGAGGCATTGAAATTTCTTCTGAAGTTGCAGACAGTCCGTCGGCTGTTATAAACGAACAGGTAACAAACGGAATAGCCGTGCGAATGGCAGTGTTAAGTTTGTTGGCTGCAAACAGAGCTAAAAGGAGAAAATAATGGCTATACATATAAAAAATATAAAAATTATAGACCCTGCAAATAAAGTTAATAAAGTCGGTAATTTATTTATAGAAAATAAAAGAATTGTAGCCAAACTTAATTATAAACCGGATGTTGTCATTGACGGAAAAGGTAAAATTGCAATTCCGGGTTTGATTGATGTTAATTCTCATTTAAGAGAACCCGGACAGGAAGAAAAAGAAACAATAAAAACAGGAACAACCTCTGCGTGTAAAGGCGGAATTACAACCGTTCTTTGTATGCCAAACACCAAACCGGTAACGGATAATGCTCCATCGGTAGAATATATTTTGATGAAGGCACAAAAGGAAGGAAAAGTTAATGTTTTTCCGATAGGTTGTATTACGAAAGGTTCTTTAGGTCAAGAGTTGGCAGAAATCGGTATTTTAAAAAAAGCCGGTATTGTTGCAGTATCCGATGACGGTGTTCCCGTATCAAATTCACAGGTTATGAGAAGAGCATTGGAATATACAAAAATGTTCGGGCTTCCTGTGGTGTCACATTGTGAAGACAAAGAATTATCTAAAAACGGTTCAATGAATGCTGGAAAAAATTCAATGATTTTCGGACTTAGAGGAATACCGCGACAAAGTGAAGAAATAATGGTTTCAAGAGATATTATGCTTTGTGAACTTACCGGCGGTAAATTACATATTGCACATGTCTCAACTGCAGGTTCTGTTGAACTTGTTCGTCAAGCAAAGAAAAAGGGTATAAATGTAACTTGTGAAACTTGCCCGCATTATTTTTCGTTGACCGATGATTCCGTTCAAAATTATGATACTAATTTTAAGATGAACCCTCCATTAAGAACAAAGCAGGATGTGCAAGCCATAAAAAAAGGATTAAAAGATGGAACAATCGATTGTATTGCTACAGATCATGCACCCCATACTTTTGAAGAAAAAAGTAAAGAATTTGACTCGGCACCGTTTGGAATTATAGGGTTTGAAACTTTACTGCCGTTAATATTAAATGAGCTTGTTGACAAAAATGTTTTAACATTAGACGAAGCAATTGCCAAAGTAACAGCCAATCCTGCAAGAATATTTTCGTTAAAGGACAGAGGCAATTTGGCAGTCGGTTCAATTGCCGATATTACCATAATTGACCCTAATATTGAATACGAATATAAAAAAGAGGATATTTTATCTAAAAGTAAAAATTCTCCGTTTATCGGCAGAAAGTTTAAAGGTTCGGTTTGGACAACAATTGTCGGAGGGAAAATATCTTGGACATTAAAAGATGGAATTATAAAGTAGAAATATTAAAAAACGAACATATATGTTTAAATTTTTATAAAATTGTTATTTGTGCAAAAGAAATTGCAAAAGCAGCCCGTGCAGGACAATTTTGTATGCTTTCGGTAGAAAATGCTTATTTAAAAAGACCTTTAAGCATATATGATACCGACAAACAAACCGTTTCTTTTTTATACAAGGTAGTTGGAAGGGGAACCGGTTATTTGTCGAAATTAAAAAAAGGTGACAGCATAAATATAACGGGTCCGTTGGGATCATGTTATCCGTTGGAACCGGGAAAAAATAAAATTCCTTTTCTTGTTGCCGGCGGGACGGGTATTGCTTCAATTCATTTTTTGGCAAAGCAACTTAACAAAAAAGGGTTGTTGTTCTACGGAGCAAAAAATAAAAATGAATTACTTTGTGTTTCAGAATTGAAAAAATTAGGATTTGATTTGTTTTTTGCAACCGAAGACGGGTCGTGCGGCTTTAAGGGCTTTGTAACGGATTTATTCGATAAAAATATTAAAGATAATTCGATAGTTTATGTTTGCGGTCCTAATATAATGGCAAATAAAATTATAAAAACGGTAAATAAATTAAATATTGAAGGATATGTTTCTTTGGAAGAAAAAATGGCATGCGGTATAGGTGTTTGCCAAGGTTGTGCCATAAATGTAGGAAATACAAAAAAATTGGTTTGTAAAGACGGTCCCGTTTTTGAAATGAGCTTATTATAAAAATTTTTAAAAGTTTTTTGCAAATTTTCGAGTATATTTATATAATAAAAAAATGTTGTTGAAAAAAATCGAGTTGTTATGTATTACTTCAAACAGAACGGATGTTTCTTATCATCGGCAGGTAGAACAAGCCTGTTTGGGCGGTGCCGATATGATACAGTTTAGAGATAATACATTACACGACGGTGATTTTTTAAAAATAGCGGTTGATTTAAAAAAAATCTGTAGAAAATATGATGTTCTTTTTACAGTTAACAACAGAGTTGATATTGCGGCAGCTGTTGATGCCGACGGTGTTCATGTAGGTCAAAAAGATTTGCCGGTTGAGTATGCAAGAAAAATTTTAGGCAGTTCAAAAATAATAGGACTATCGGCTTCAAGTTACGAACAGGCAAAGTTTGCTTTAAAACAAGATATAAATTATATAGGACACGGTGCAATATATTCAACCCAAACAAAACAGGATGCGGTTACAAGAGGTTTATCGGTTTTAAAAGATATTAAACAAATATCTCAAAATATTCCTGTTATAGCAATAGGCGGAATTGATAAAAGTAATGTTGCCGATGTTATTGGGGCCGGTGCCGACGGAGTGGCTGTTGTTCAAGCCGTTTGCGGTGCAAAAAATATAAAAAAAGAAGCTGAAGAAATAAAAAATATAATAAAAAATATAAGGACGAATAAATGACTTTAATAGAGCAATCCCAAAAAAATATCATAACAAAGGAAGTTGAAGAAGTTGCAAAATACGAACAGTTATCGACTGATTTTATCGTTAAAGGTATTAGTGACGGAACAATAGTAATTCCTAAAAATATTAAGAGAATACAAAAAATGCCGAGGGCAATAGGTGCAGGACTTAAAACAAAAATAAATGCCAATTTGGGAACTTCTCCGGACCATATAAATATAAAAGAAGAACTTGAAAAAATGGAAATAGCCGTTAAATACGGTGCCGACGCCATAATGGATTTATCTACGGGCGGAAATTTGACGGAAATGAGAAAAGAAATTTTAGCACAATGTCCCGTTCAGGTTGGAACGGTTCCCATATATCAGGTTGCATGTGAAACGGTCAGAGGCGGTAAGAAAAAAATTTCACAAATGGATAGCGAATTAATGTTTGATGTTGTAGAAGAACAAGCCGAGCAGGGTGTTGATTTTATGACGATACATTGCGGTGTTAATATGGAAACGGTTGCAATGCTTGAAAGGCAACCGAGATTAATGGGGGTTGTCAGCAGAGGCGGTTCTTTTCTTGTTAAATGGATAAAAGCAAATAAAAAAGAAAATCCTTATTATGAACAATATGACAGACTTTTAAAAATAGCAAAAAAATATGATGTT
>ONEP01000210.1 GCA_900316875.1 Candidatus Ruminimicrobium bovinum | reverse complement strand
CTTACTTCTTTATATGAACTTGATTTTTTAATAAGATCTTTTGATGTTTGAACTGCAAATTGTAACGAATTATTACAATTACATTTTATTTGTCTTGCAGCCAATTTAGGAATTAAATTTTTTATTAACTTTTTACACGTATTTATATTATATGCCATTGCTTCAACAACTTTACCGGCATTTACTTCTTCCCCTAATTTTAAACAATCATAATCCGTAACCAAAGATATATTGGCATAACAAATTTCAGCTTCTTTGGCAAGAACGGCTTCAGGTATCAGTGTCATTCCGACAACCGAAAAACCGTTTTCCGCATTAACTTTTGCTTCTGCTCTTGTTGAATATCTTGGACCTTCTATGCAAACATAAGTTGTATCACTGAAATGATGTTCTATCGCAAGCTCGGTAACAGCTTTATGAATTATATCTCTTAAATCGTTACAAAACGGGTCTGCAAAACCTACATGCACAACAATATCTTTATCAAAAAAAGAACTTTCTCTGTTTTTTGTTCTATCAAAAATTTGTTCCGGAATGACAAAATCTTTAGGTTTTATATTTTTTTTAAGTGAACCCACTGCAGTTATTGATATAATTTGATTAACGCCTATTGATTTTAATGCATATATATTTGCTTTATAATTTACATTTGAAGGAGTAATAACATGACCTTTACCATGCCTTTGCAGAAAAGCAATTTTAACGCCGTCCAATTCACCAACGGTAATTGGTGATGAAGGTTTTCCGAAAGGAGTATCTATTTCAAATTCTTTTATATTTTCTATACCGCCGATTTCAGTTATACCGCTTCCGCCTATTACGGCTATTGCTGCATTTTCAATAGTTTTTGTCATCATTACCCCCGGAAAATAATAAAATTTTATTTTTTTAATTCTTCGTATAATTTTGCCATTTCTTTCAAAAGGTTAGGAATATCAAGTTTTTGAGGGCATTTGTTTTTACATACCCCGCAATTTATACATTTATCGGCTCTGTTTTCCTCTTTAATTGATTCATAAGCTATAACGAACCTGTCTTTCCTTTCCGTTGCCTTATATTGATTGTATATAAGAAAATTTTTAGGAATATCTATTCCGACAGGACACCCCGTACAATATTGACAATATGTACATGATATTGCACCGGAAGAATTATAAACGGATATTGCATTTGAAAGTACACTCTGCTCTTTTTCCGTCAACGGTTTAAAATTCGTAAAAGTTTTAACATTATCAGTAACATGTTCAATTTCCGTCATACCGCTTAAAACAGTAAATACATTAGGCAGTGAAGCGGAATATCTTAAAGACCATGAAGAAGCAGATGCATCGGGATTTTCTTTTTTCAACAAATCCACGGCTTTTGTATTAAGAGAAGAAAGTTGCCCTCCTTTTAAAGGATTCATAACAACAACAGGAAGCCCCGCTTTTGTTGCAATTTCATACTGTTTTTTAGCATCTACCATATCCCAATCTATAGGATTAATCGGTAACTGGACAAAATCCCACTTGTATGTTTTCACAACCTCTTCCAAAAGTTCCGGAGTATCATGAATTGAAAATCCTAAATATTTTATTTTTCCTTCCTGTTTCTTTTTGAGTAACTGTTCATAAACATTACATTGTTTTAAAGTTTCCCATTCTCTTTTATTTATGTTGTGTGCCAAATAAAAATCAAAATAATCGGTTTGACATTTCTCTAATTGTTCTTCAAATACGGGAATAACTTCAGCTTTATCTTTCAATATTCTCAACGGCATTTTATCGGCCAAATAATAACTGTTTCTCGGATATTTTTTTAGCACTTTACCTGCCGCAAGTTCAGATTTCCCACCGTGGTAGAACCATGCGGTATCAAAATAATTTATACCGTGTTCAATTGCATAATCAACCATTTCCTGTGTTCTTTCAATATCAGGTTCTCCATCTTTTTGCGGTAACCTCATAAGCCCGAAACCTATTACGGAAATATCAATATTGTCAAATTTTTTTGTTGAAACTTTTTCTATAAGTTTTTTTGTTTGAGTGGTAACTTTTTTACATGCAGACAAAACTGCAACTCCCAATGTTGTAAAAAAAGCAGATTTTAAAAATTGCCTTCTATTCATAAAAAATCCTCCGGATTTTCTATTTTTATGTTAACTCCTCTATTTTTGTTTTGTAAAAATTTTGTAGGCCTTCTTAGGACTATCTATATTTAAAACTTTTTGTTCCATAGGACAAAGACCGTCTTGTTTTGCATTTTGAATATAATCAACAACTTCATTATATGAATATTTAACTTTATGTTTTTCAAAAACTTCTATTGCATCTTTGGCAATGATATTTGTATGAACTTGCTTTACTTTACCGTAAACCATAAGCAAAGCAGCAGCTTTACCTATAACTTTATCTACAACCATTGCTTTTTTTAAACCTTTCTTTTTTATCTGTATAAGTAAAGGTTGTATTCCATGTTCATCCTGAAAAGATATTTTACCTTTTTGGCAAACGGCTAAACTGTGGTTTTCCAACTTTGATGTCAATTCTTCTATTGTTATATCAGCACATTTTTGAGCAAAAACATTACTGCACACCAAACAAAAAAACAAACATACAAGCACCGGAGAGAGAAATTTTTTTATCATAATAAATCTCCATTTTTTTAATTTTTATGTATTGTTTCTTCTGCTACTGCAACTTCTTCAGTTTCGGCTTCGTTTGCATTTTCCGTTTCATCAGCACCCTCCTCACTTTCATCTGCCGTTGTTTCTTCCGCATATTCATCTACATCTTCATCATCTATATCCGTTTCATCAATATCTATATCATCAATCTCATTCTCATAAGATTCCTGAGATGCTTCATCAACATCAGCATTATTACCAGAACATCCGAAAAAAACAAAAACAGACATACACAACAAAAACGACATAACCAGTTTATTCATTTTTTCTCCTTATACTTGGTAATATATATTATCTTATAAAATTTGTCATAATTTTTATTTCAGGTTCGGGATGTTCACTTTTTAAAGCATTTAAAAGCCATGCCATATTTTTACCTATCGTTCTCATTATCTGAAGACCTTCCAAATCTTTTTCAACATCATCCTGTTTTGAACCGTGAACCATATTCCAATATTGAGAAGAAACTACCGGCATATTATTTATCGTAAAATATTTATTTATTACATCCACAGCTGCGGTTGTTCCTGCTCTTCTTGCAGACACAACTGCTGCTCCGGGTTTATATGCAAAAAATTTACTGCCTGCATAAAATACTCTATCCAAAACGGATAAAAGTCTTCCCGAAGGATGTGCGTAATAAACAGGAGAGCCGAAAACAAAACCATCGGAAGTTTTTGCCTTTTCAATGATTTCATTAACTGTATCATCATTAAATATGCATTTATTATCATTTTGTACACAAGCCCTGCAACCTATACAATCTTTTACGGCACCCGAACCCAACTGAATAACTTCAGTTTCTATTTTTTCTTTATTTAAAACCGTTTCTATTTCTTTTAATGCCCTAAATGTACATCCGTTACTATTACTACTTCCGTTAATAAGCATTACTTTCATTTATTTTTATCTCCGACTAACATTAAAAAGTGGAGCTAAGGGGGATCGAACCCCTGACCTCTTGCATGCCATGCAAGCGCTCTCCCAGCTGAGCTATAGCCCCACTCTAAACATTTATTTTAAAATATTTATTTTTTATTTGCAACATCCTGCTTTACAAGTTCAATAAACTTATCTAAAGGCATTGAACCCAAATCTTTGTTTCCTCTTGCTCTTACGGCAACAGAACCTGTTTCAACTTCTTTACCGCCTACAACAAGCAAGTATGGAATTTTTTGCATTGCATTTTCTCTAATCTTGTGACCTATCTTTTCATTTCTGTCGTCAAAGTTTACCCGGATACCGGCTTCTTTTAATTTTTTAACTGCATCTTTACAATATTGTTCCTGTTCCGGAGCAATATTTAAAACCGCTGCCTGAACAGGCGACAACCATACGGGTAATGCCCCTGCATAATGTTCAAGCAATACTCCGATAAACCTTTCAAAAGAACCCATTAATGCCCTGTGAACCATGTAAGGTCTTACTCTTTTACCTTCTTTGTCTACATAGTAAATATCAAATCTTTCGGGTAAATTGAAATCGAATTGTATTGTTGAACATTGCCACAATCTTCCGATAGCATCTTTAATTTTTATATCTATTTTTGGACCGTAAAATGCACCGCCGCCTGCATCTATTTCGTAGTCATAACCTGTTTTTTTAAGTGCATTTTCAAGCGATTTTTCCGCATCGTTCCATTTTTCTATTTCACCTACATACTTCTTTTCAGGTCTTGTTGCCAAATAGATTTTAT
>ONEP01000211.1 GCA_900316875.1 Candidatus Ruminimicrobium bovinum | reverse complement strand
GGGGATAAACTTACAAAATTGGGGCTTATGAATATAGGAATGGAAGAAAATCCTTTTATGGGTTTACGTGCAATAAGGTTATGTTTAAAATATCCTGCAATTTTAAAAACTCAGTTAAAAGGAATTTTAAGGGCTTCGGTATACGGTAATTTAAGAATAATGTATCCTATGGTTTCAAAAATAGAAGAAATAAGGCAAGCCAATGTTATTTTGCAACAGGCAAAACAGGAATTAAAAAAAGAAGGTAAAAAGTTTAACGAAAACATTAAAGTAGGTGCAATGATAGAGGTTCCTTCCATTGCAATAATTTCGGATATCGTTGCAAAAGAAGTTGATTTTATGTCAATAGGGACAAACGATTTGATTCAGTATACAATAGCCGTTGACAGAGTAAACGAAGATGTTGCATCGTTATACGAGCCGTTACATCCTGCAGTGTTAAGGTTAATAAAAACAATTATAGATGCAGGTCATAATGCGGGAAAACCTGTAGGTATGTGCGGTGAAATGGCATCGTCAATAGAATATACGAAAGTTTTAATAGGTTTAGGTTTGGATGAATTCAGTATGTCATCGGGGAAAATACCTAAATTGAAAAGAGAAATTCGTAATATTTCATTTGAAAAATCAAAACTTCTTGCGGAAAAATTGCTTAACTGTGCAAGCAAAGAAGATGTATCCGAAATAATGCAACAATTCAACTTCTAGGAAATAATATGGGGAAATTAAAAATAATTAAATACGGTGATAATGTTTTAAGACAACAAGTTAAAGATATTGATGAAATAACACCGGAAATAAAACAGTTGGCAAAAGATATGTTGGAAACAATGTATGCGGCCCCGGGTGTAGGGCTTGCGGCACCGCAGGTTGGAATTTCTTTAAATATGTGTGTTATTGATATTTTGCCGGACGGTAAAAAAAATCCGTTTGTTTTAATAAATCCTAAAATAATCTCGGGTGAAAATAAAGAAGAAATGGAAGAAGGGTGTTTATCGTTCCCAGGAATTTTTGAAAAAGTAAAAAGATATCATACGGTAAAAGCCGAATATACCGAAATTAACGGAAGGCGTGTTGAAGTTACCGTTGAAGGTTTTTTGGCAAAAGCTTTTCAACATGAAATAGATCATTTACACGGTAAATTATTTATCGATTATCTTCAGCCGTGGAAAAGAAAACTTGTTGAAAAAGAGATTAAAAGAAGAAAAAAAGGAAACAATTGGTGAAAATTTTATTTTTCGGAACGGCATCAATTTCAAAAGTATTTTTGGAAAATATAGATAAAAAACACAAAATAATGTGTGTTATTACAAAACAGGATAAATTAGTCGGTAGGGGAAACAAATTAACTTTTCCGGCAGTTAAACAATATGCAATTGATAATAATATGGCTTATATTCAAACAGAAAAGTTTAATGATGAAATTTATGATGAACTTAAATCTTATAATGCCGATGCGGGGGTTGTTGTTTCTTACGGTAAAATAATTCCGGAAAAAATATATTCTTTACCGACACATAAGTGTTTTAATATACATTTTTCATTGCTTCCCGAATACAGAGGAGCATCGCCTGTACAACAGGCATTAATCGACGGGAAAACAAAAACGGCGGTTACATCTTTTTTTATTGATAAAGGTTTGGATACCGGTGATATTATATTGCAGGATATTGTAGACATTGAAAATATTGATACGGCAGATACATTGTTTCAAAAATTAATTTCATGCGGTATAAAAACAATGAATAAAACATTGGATTTAATGGAACAAAATAAAGTTGTTCCAATAAAGCAAACAGGGCAGCCGACTTTCTGTTCGGTATTTAAAAAAGAAGACGGAAAAATAGATTGGACTAAATCGGCAACGGAAATAAAAAATTTATTCAGAGGTTTGTTTTTATGGCCTGGTATTTATTGTAATATTGCAACAGGTAAATTACAGGGAAAACTGTTAAAAATTATAGATTGTGAAGTTGTTAATATAAATTCGAATAAAACTGCGGGCAGTGTCATTTCAATAGAAAAAAATACAGGTTTTGCAATTCAATGCGGGAAAGATTCTTTGTTGTTAAAAAAAGTTCAACTTGAAAGTAAATCCAAAATGTCCGCATGGGATTTTGTCAACGGTTATAAAATAACATTAAATGACAAGTTTGTTTAATTTGTTTTTTGTATTTTTTATAATAAATATTATATAATATTTTTAATGACTTAAGTTTTGTTTTATTATGAAGATACAAGTATAAATATTGGGGTATTATGATAGCTAACGAATGGGCATCTTCGGGTCCGCTTAATTTGGGACTTTTTATAAACAATCAATATGTTACCGTAAAGAAAATAGGCGTGGGCGGTTTTGGAACCGTTTGGCTTGCTTATGATTTCAGCTTAAGAAATTTTGTCGCAATTAAAGAGCTCCTTCCGGAATATGCCGAGGCCAAATTCGTTGAAATGTTCTATAAAGATGCTTTAATTGCAAAAAATATAATTCATGATAATGTTGTTAGGGTTCAACATTTTTGGCAGGGAAGTAACGGTTCTTTTTATATAGTTTTGGATTATGTCAGAGGTTTGGATTTAGAAGTTCTTTTACAAAAATGCAGAGAAAAAAATATAATAATTCCTTGGAAAATAGCTACTTTAATTTGTATGAATGTGTTAAAGGCAGTTGATTATGCCAACAGAATTGCAAGAGATTCGATAACGGGTGTTCCTTACGGAATAGTTTACAGAGATATTTCTCCGGGAAATGTTTTGCTTTCTTTTGACGGTAATATAAAACTTAGTGATTTTGGTGTTGCAAAGACTGCCGATGAAATAAAAAACTCAATACATGAAAGAGTTGTTACGGGAAAATATCCGTATATGTCACCCGAACAGGTTAGAGGTGAAGCGGATGTCGATCACAGAACGGATATCTTTTCCATAGGAAGCTTATATTATGAAATTTTAACTTCCGAGCAACTGTATCAGGGAACAAATGAAGAAATAAGAGAGCAAATTATAAACAAACCGTTTGATACGGCTAAAATTCTTGAAATTACCAAATCACAGGAAATAGCCGATATACTTTCAAGGGCTTTACAAAAAAACAGGAACGACAGATATGAAAGAGCTATTGAAATGTATAAAGATGTCAGAAGAGTTTTAAGAGCTTTTGATCCTGAGGATTTGGCTGTTGAACTGGCAGATTTTATAGTGATAGCTGCCAAAGAAAATATTTTGAAATCGAATAAGATTGTTGATGCCGTAAAAACGTTAAATGTAAGTGATGTTAAAAATGATGCCAACGTTGAACAAATTCAATGTAACGATTTTATAGTAGGTCAACCTATAATAGGAAGACAAAAACCTTTAAAAACAGAACCTGAAGTTATTGCGGAACCTGCCGTTTCCGTACCCGTTCAACAACAGCAATCTCAAACATTTCAAACTCAAAATATACAACAACAGGAAATACAATCGGAACAACCTCAAATTCAAGAAACGCCGGTTCAAAATTTACAACCGGAATCTAAACCTGAACACGAGGCGATACCGGAGAAAATTCAAAATGAATCGATTCCGGTTCAACAACAGAAATTTGAAGAAAATTCAATTCCGCAAGAGCATGTTCAACAGATAATAGAAGAGAAAAATATTGAACAAAAAGAAGAAGTTTCCGTAGAAATCAATAACACTAATGAAGAAAAAAATATTGAAGTTGCATCTGTAGCAACTGTTACAAATGCTGCAATTGTTGCCAATGTAACAGAGCCGGTATCAGAAGATACACAAAAAACAACCGAAATAAAACAGGAACAAAAAAATACAGAGCAGGTACAACAGCCCGTTATTTCGGAACCAAAACAACCTGAACAACAAAATAATATTTCTGCAACACAACAAATAAAAACGGAAAATAAACCTAAAGTTGATATTTTGTCACAGGCAAAAAAGCCAGGTAATAAAGTTCCGCCTGTAATTCCGGTTAAAAAAACTACTCAGGTTCCTAAACCGCAACCGAGAAGGCAAGTTCAGCAACCTCAACAACATTCTCAACCTGAAGCAAAAGGAAAAACCGTTTTTGAAGAAGTTGGTGATTGGTTATTTAAAAAATTTGATAATATGAGAAAAACAATATTTAGGGCAATAATAGTGTTATTGCTTGCAATAATAATATTGTTAGGACTTGATGTGTTTTTACAAATTACACCTTTTGGAAAGAACATATATGCAAAATTAAATCCTCCTGATGTTGTTATTGTAACAACACCTGAAGGAGCTTTGGTAAGTATGAAAACAAAAAGCGGTGAAGTTTTACTAAATAACGAAACAGCTAACGGTGAAATTCCTATTAGGAAAGTTGCTCCCGGTTCATACATAGTTACGGCTCTAAAAGACGGGTTTAAACCCGTTCAAAGAGTTGTTCAAATTGAACCGAGTGAAAAATCAAACAAAGTAAAGAAAGAAAGAATTGAAATAATGTTTGATTTTGTATTAAATGTAACATCAACACCTGAAGGTGCATCCGTATATGTAGATGGAAATAAATTTGGTGTTACTCCGTGTAATGTTCAGCTTGTTGCTGCACCACATACAATAAAATTAAGTTTGGATGGTTTTGCCGATTTAGGTTCTAATGCTAAGGAAGCAAAAGCCGGTCAATGTAATGTTGATTTTTCAAAATCTGATAAAAATGAAATTTTTGCTGGTGTTGATTCTCAATTTTGGCAGTATGAGTTAAAAAATATAGACGGTGAAGATGTTTTTTGTGTAAGCGG
>ONEP01000212.1 GCA_900316875.1 Candidatus Ruminimicrobium bovinum | reverse complement strand
TTAAAAGAATTTTTATTTTCTATCACTTTGCTTTCAACTTTTTCTTTTTTAGCAATATCGGATCCGCTGATACCACCTGATTTTACATCAGCCAAAACCTTATCTAATGTTTTTTTATTTTCTTTATCTTTTTTAGCTAATTTTCTTTTTATATTAACATTTTTTATAAGTACATACAGTGCAACTACCGCTAAAGCAGGCGATAAAATTTTATAACTATTTTGAACATCTTTAACAAAAAACATTAAATCGTTACCCCATTCAACAGTCTGATCTTTCAACCTTCTATCTAATTGAACACCATTGAAGAAACGATAATCAAATATCTGCAGATGCTGACCTTCTGAAAGACTACTAAAACTATTCGGTAATTCATAATATTCCTTAACAACATATTTACCTTCCTTTCTTTCACCTATGTTTACCTTAGTAACTCTTACTTCACCTTTAGTTTCTTTTTCTACTTCTCCTAATATAGCTTCTAACTCTTCAACTCGCCCGTCAGCTGCAAGATTTTTTAATTTTATAAATGGGTTACTTCCATCTACATCAATATTTAAATCTTCAATAGCATTTTCTATTATTCCACCAATATTATCTTTATTATATTCTCTACTGTTATAAGCAATCTCAACCTCACCACCATCACCATAAGAACTTATTTCTTGTTCACCATTTCTAAATGCACCGCCTGCATTTGAATTAAGAACTCCTTTTGGATCAACTCTTGCAGACATTGAACCTTCTGCTCTATACAGTGATTCCGAAGGTTCCTGTGCCATATATTGCATATTTTCATAGATTTGAGCAAAATTAAAATTACCTTTTAATATTTGGCCTAAGAAATAATTTATCGTTTCATAAATACTTACAAAAGGATCGGTATTAAACATATCATAATTTAATGTATTATCATACCTAATTTGATTATCATCTATAGAAGACATTGTTCTTGTTATAAGAGGAGTATCATTTTTATAAGCATCTTCTTCAATAACAACATTATTTTTATTATCAAATCTTAAAGTATACAAATTAATTTCATCAGCAATATTACCTTGCATTTGCTTATTTGAACTTTCCGCATCGGATGAAGTATCGTATATAGCATACATCTGAAAATCAAACTTATTTATTATCTCATCAATAGGTTTTTTATCCTTTATATTCTCTTTTATTTCGTCAAAAGATACAGAACTTTGGCTATTAACCAAAGCTGTATAAACATATCCATTTGTTCCCTCTATCTGGATCGTAGGAGAATCATAATTTAAATTTTCAAAAGATTTAACATCTTTAATATCATCAAAAGTTACATCTGCAACAATATCAAATGACGAATACATTAGTGTTTCTTGATTATAATATTGACCGGATGAAGAAGGTATTTTCATCTCAGAAGTACCTGCAAGAATTGTTCTGCTTATAGGAGTATTTTTATCGCCATCCACAGAAAATTTGATAGAATCTATTCCTATACCATATCTGTTAATAGCATATACTCTTGTAACGGTTTCTTCATCACCTTCGATATCCCTTTCCTCTATAACATTTCCGTTAACAATTTCTCTTATAATGTCTCTTTCAACTTCCTCTTCACCACCTACAAATTCTTTTTCTGTAGTAAATGTATTGAGAACATATTTTCCTTTTTCCAATTCAAAACTTGTAACGGCATTTGATGATACCCATCTTCCTTTTTCATTGCTATTATCCGTTGGAGAAATTTTACCATCATTACCCCTTAATTTATATGTTTCAGAAAATAATGAAAACTCAACATCTACATTATCGGAACATTCTCCTACATAGCCATCATATTTTTCATAAAATTTCTTAACATCTCCTTTAGTCCAATCTGGATGTCTTTCAAGAACAAGATCCGCCCATTTGTTATATGCCTCAGGATTTTTCTCAGGATCAAGATCATTAGCAGTATACCCAACTTCAACCGTAGTAAATTTTATCAAAGAAGATGCAGGTTGACCATTTACGGAAACATCCGTTTCAAGTAAATTTAATAATTCCGAAGTATCATCAGATATAGTTCCTATATCATCCACATCTGTATGCATATCGTTTATTTGAGCAAAAATATTATTCCCTTTGGAATCTTCAAAATTATCAATAGCATCAGTCCAAGAATCTCCACCATGCAAAAAGTCTGTAAGATTAATGGATTGAGAATTGTATGTTCTTACTACTTGCTTTCCTTCATCATCTTTTGTTTCAATAAAAATTTTATCTTTAACATAATCAATAATTACAACCATATTTCCATCTGTTTCAACAGCAACAGATAACGGTTCATTTTGTTCTTGTATATCAGTAATCAAGCTGTATTCAACATTCATATCAACAACTTCGTTTTTATTATCTTTATCTTGATACTGACATTTATAACTTACATTGAAACCGCTTGAATTTCCATTTTTATGGATAGATACAACTTCTTTTCTACCATCACGACCGATATACTTAACATCTACTATTTCACCTTTGTCGTTTTTAACAACAATTCTTTCCCAACTAAGATTTTCTAAATCATATCCAGTATCTATTCCCAAACGTTCTTTCAGTAATCCTTTTAACATCTCATCTGCGTCAGTAGTTCCTCTTTGAGCACCGTTTATTTCATCGCACATTTCGGAATATCCTATCTTTGCCTTTCCTTCTTGAAACTTAGAACTAGAACTATTATAAAAATTAAATAAAGTATCTTGATTATTGTTATCAGTCATTCCAACAAATTGTTTAGAATTAGGGAATAAAGATTTTATTACACCTTTTATAAAACCCAAAGTACTATCAATAGCTCCACCAATATATCCACCTACTCCGCCTCCTACTACGTTTCCTCCACCGGACCAACCCCAACCATAAGAATTACCGGAACCACCGCCATTATTTTTACCGCCTTTATAATTACCGTTCTCATCCAATTGCCAATTCCCATCTTTATCAAAAACATATTTTGGATCACTTTCTTTACCATCTATTATAAAAATAGCATAGCCATTTTTATCCGTACTAAATACTACATCATGACCATTATCAACTATCTTGTTACCTTCATCAATTATTTTTCTTAAACTATCTTTATTATAATTTGTATCAAAAGCATCAATTTTCGTAGAAAACTTTTTACCTGTTTTTTGTGATGTTCTTTCTATACTAAACTCATTGGTTTTTTTATTAAACTTTATATCAAAATTCTTACCACCACTAATATCTTTTATGTCATCATATCTGCCCATTACAGTTTTTACATCTTTCAGTATTTCTTCCTCAGTCCTAACTTTTCCATTCTTATCAAAAACATTTGCATCATATTCAATTTTTTCATCTTTACTTTTTATAGTAAATGTTCCATCATTATTATATTTTGTGTCATAATTTTTAAGAGCATTATTTGTACCTATTATTGTCTTTGTTTCTTTTACTACTTCATCTGTTTTTCTTATATTACCCTTATCATCAAAAGGTGACGCATTAAATTTAAAACCATCACTTGTTACGGTCAAAGAGCCATCTTCATTAATTTTGTTAGATACATTATAGGTACCTTTTAAACTATCATATACCTTAAAAATTGCATCTACATTATCTGCCGAACTTATATCCAAAACATAGGCATCCTCACCTACATCTCTTTTTTTGGCAACAGAAAAATCTAATTCTGTACCATTTTTCTTTAATGTAAGCTTATAGAAATCTTTTGAATCTTCTTTAACATCATAACCTTTCTTCTTTAAATTGTTAATCAAGTTCTCTCTATCTTTTTGTTCTTGTGTTTTTTCCTGTTCAGATGAATCCTTCTTATCTTGTTTATCGTTCTTTGAAGGTTCATTAGCTTGATTACTTAAAGTTTGATTACTTAAAGTCTCATTATTTAAATTATTTTCCAATTTTAATTTATCTTTATCTTCATCTTTGCCTTCGTCTAAATCTTTTTCTTTACCCAAATCTTCTTCAACAGAAATAGTTTGTAAATCTTGTTGTTGCTGTTGTTCCGTGTTTACAACATCTTGTTGTCCTATTTCAGAAGATACTGTCGAATTATCTGCAGCCGATGTGGCTCTCATAAAAGAAAGTCCACCAAGTAAAATACCAACTATAGAGAATAAAAATCTTATTCTTCCTTCATTTTTTTCTAAGAAACTATCTCTTGAAAAATAATATCCTACAAAGAATGAACCTGCAGCGACAACTAATGTAACAGGAATTGAAAGACTAAAAGTGAAAAACAAAATCGCCATAGAAATAAAAGGAGCGGCTAAGAACATTGTCATTTTATTATTTTTCAGTAAATCTTTAAGTAATCTGCTAAAACCACCATCTTTATATTCTTCAAATTCTGCAAAATTTTTAATTGCAAAAGGAAACAAGAAAGAAGATGTTGCAGCAGCTATAACTAAGAAAGACACTATCGGATTAGCAATACCTACAAAAGAAAGTAAAGAAGCTACCACAGGAATAAGCGCAGGTAGAACAATAACGGCAGCAAAACCAAAAGTACATAAAATACCAAAAGCGAAATATTTTAAATTAATACTTGAGTCTTTACCTTGATTAGTGTTTATAGCATATTGAGCATACATAAAAGAACCTATCAATGCAACTACAGCAATAACTGCAGTAACAGGGTTTATAATACCTGCAAAAGCAAGTAACCCTAAAGATAAAGCAATACCGGAAGCAATAACACCGCTTACAGTATCAGATGTATTTTTTTGTGTTTCTTCTTGAATTGTTGCAGGTTGTTCCTGTAACTTATCTTTGTTTTTTATAATAAATAAACCTTGTGCAATAACTGTAACAGCAAGTGCGACAAAACCAACCGTTATTAACAATACCGGTGTTATGGTTAAGGTTAAAGCTAATAAAGGAACAGCGATTGAAGCAGACCCCAATGCCAACATAATAACACCTGCAATTACAGCTAAAGTTCCTCCGGCTAATCCAAAAGTCATTATTGAGTTTAAATTTTGATTTATTACTGAGGATACAACATCTCTTAAACCATTTCTAAGATGTGTTGCATTTCCATATTTAGCAATATTTGCGTTATTTTGTTGATTAACAGCAGAATTAATTCTGTCTGTATATTTTTTTACATAGATTGCAAAAACTACCATAGCAAAAGCACCCAAAACAATAGGAGCTGTTAATGATAACAATACAGGGGCAATAAAATAACCGGCCGTTAATATTCCACCTATAACAACAAAAGGTGCTACTGAAGAAATCCATCTTATTATATTACCTATTTTAAGTTGTCTCTGAATTGATTGTAAGCTACGATTAAACTTGAATATAGACTTATTTTCGGAAGAGATTTCATTGTCAGTAAGTATTTCAAAAGCAGCTATCATTGTATCCATTCCCTTTTGCAAAGGATTATCATAGCAAGATGAAATAATTTCACTTTGAGCATCTACTCCAAGAGTGTTAAATATAATATTACCTGTTGAGTCAAATAAAACGGAAGCATTATCCCTTGTTTTATTTAATTCATTAAAGAATGCAATTCTGTTTTTCATTTTAGCCGCATCTAAAGCTTCTTGTAAAGATACTCTTTCTTCAACAGATATAACATTTATTTTTCCTGCATTTATCAACGAATTTAAATTTGTTTTTTTATTCTGCGAATATGTTTCAGTTAGCTTTAAAATAACATACTTATAATCTTCTTTTAGTAAATAAGCAGCATCTTGTATAACTTTTCCTTTATCTTGTTCAAAACTGATGGAATCTATACTACGTGCAATTGAAATTAAATTTTCCCTGTCTTTGGAATTTAATTTTAATTCTTCTCCATCTTGTGTTTGTATCACTTTATCTAAAGTATTAAGAACATTGCTTGTTATCTTGCTGTTTTCCAATCCAAAATTCTGCAACAAATATTTATAGGATGTTTTTCTATCAACTGAAATATTTTTCAATATTTCATTTAAAACATCTACTCTTGGATTATCAATAGCATTTTGTGCAGCAGAGGTTGCCTCGCCCAAAATTTGGTTATTTCTTGATTGTTCAATATTAAGAACCGACATCTGTTCTGCTATACCATCAAGTCTGTTTGAAAGGTCTTGTTTGAGGAATATTCTTCTGTATAGTCTGTTAAAATATGAAAGACCTCCGTTATTAACAGCCCTTGTTAAATGGTTTGTATCATCACTTATAATTTCTCTTACTAAAGAACCTCTATTTTCTTCATCAATTTTATTTACTAATACTTCTTCATTTTTAGTTTGTGAATTTGCACTTTTATCTCTACAATTTTTAAGGGATTCAACATCAATATCAAGCCCTAATTTTTTTGCTTTTTTCTGTATTCTTTCAATAGAATATATTTTAACCGTAAATTCAAAAGCACTTCCTCTACCGGCTCTTCCAGTCATTTGTTTGACAATTTCTTCATCATACAAATCTGTTTGAACAAACATTTTCTTCACATCATTATCATTCACTTTAATCTCGTTAAAATTAACACCTCTTAAAGAGTCTCTACCTACAAGTATTATATGTGTTTTTGTTCCCTTTAATATCTCATTGTATTTTGCTTTATTTGTTCTTTCATAATCTCGTAATTCTTCGTATGTATAAGCTCTATCATTTCCGAGCGTTTCTTTCCATTTTTCTTTTGCGGCATCTGAATCGGCAAACATAAATATAGCATCTATTTCATTACTGTCATCAGCTTTTTTCCCAAGATTTTTTATCTTTTCCATTTGTTCTTTTTCAGTATCGTATAAAAAAGTTCCAATATTAACATCTTTTGCACCTCGCATTGACTTAAACTCTGCAATATTAAAACCTAACGATTTCATATTTTTAGAAATAGTTCCTGATGACCCTGAAAGATTTTCTATACCTAATTTATTTTTTAAAGAATAAATATTATTTTGTGCAACTGTATTAGTAACAGAATATTTTATTTTTTTAGGCAAAGAATTATTGTTAGTTCTATATCTATATTCTAAAAAAGTTTCACCTTCTATTTGTTTTTGGAACAAATCACTAAATTCTTTTGCATAAATCTTAACACTTTCATTATTTATTTTTTTCAAAATTTCAGGGTTATTAAGAACATAAGTAAATGCACTTTGAACCGCAGCATCTTTTGTAAGACTTTTTCCCTGCATTTCATCTTCTTCATTATAATAAGCAACATAATATTCTCCACTTTCCGAATCATAACCATAGTTAAAATCAACACCTATCCTATAGTTAGGTTGTCCATACAAAACATTTAAAAGTGCTTGTATTACCAACTGCGGATGAATATCATAATTTTCAAATTGTTCACATAATTTAGCCCATTCTTCATCTGTTTTTAATAAATTTTCACCTTTTTTTGTTAACTCTATTCCATTTTTTGTAATTCTAAAATCTTCATTTATTTGTAGGGATATTACCTTATCAACAAAACCGGTCTGTTCATAAATTTCAGTTATAACAGCACTGGCTTGTTCATTATTTTGAGAAATGCCAAAATTTAAATTTTCAGAGAAAAATTTATCTACTTCCGCAAGTATTAATTTAACACTATTATTATTAATATATTTACCGTATTTTTCTTTTACTTTTTCACTGGAGCCCAATTCATTTGCAAAATATCCAAAAACTTCTATAGGCGCTACAATTATTGCATTACCACCTTTTATACCATCCAATAAAGTAGCGTATTCCAAAGTATCTTCGTTTTTAGAATACTGCAAAGAACCGTCATCATTTTTGCCTATAACATATTTTATTTTATTAATGTTTGTAGCATCTATATATTTTATTTCAACTGCTTCTTTTGAACCTAAAACATTTTCTTTCATAGCAGCAAAAGCATCACTATTTATCATTTTTGCTATATCACCAACCATTTCTTCTCTTAACTTAAAAGAAGAACTTGTTGCTAAAGAAAAATTACCATCCAAAAATTGAATAACAGCAACCAATGCATCCGCATCCGACTTACCGCCACCGACTTCAAGTTCAGCAACATTTCCACCCTTCAATTGATATAAAGCAAGCGCAAATTGAACATTTGTTTGAGTAACATCATACTGTCCTTCAGTAAGTCCATGAGAATCTTCTTGATATTTCTTAAATATTTCATAAATATCAACACCAAATTTATTTTTATATTCCTCATATAATCCTTCAACGCCATAAGCTCTTAATATCCTATCACGAGAAATATTTGCTTCAGTTCCACTGAGTTTTGCATTTTCAATTTCTTCATTTATTTTCTCTGTTTCTTTGATATTTAATTTTCCTCTTCTTAAAGAAATACCACTTACATTTAAGCCACTAAAACTTTGTTTTATTGCATGATAAATACTTGTTAAATAATTTTCATCCCCAACATTATGATAAAGTTTTACTTTTTCAAAGAAAGAAAGCCCAGCAACTCCTTCATTTGCAAAAGTATAAACATCAATATTTTCTAAAATATCATTATAAACCGGATCTGTCTCTATCAATTCTTCTACAGATGTATTAATTCTCGCGGCAATACCGGATTCTTGCAAAGAAGAATTAAGATTCTCTGCAAAATCATCTATTGATTGATCAGATAACAAAGCATTTCCTGTTTTGGCAGATTTTTCAGTTTGTTCAATAATAGCAATATCAGCAATATTATTTTCATCTTCATTTAACTTTATATTAAATATTTGTCCGTTACTTATTACAGAAATTGTATTTTTATCTATTCGCTTTATTTCAATATTCTTAGAACTTAAAGAATCCTCAAAAGCATTTTTCAAATCTTCAAACTCTTTATTAGGCAAATCTTCTATATTAATTGAGATAGCTTTCAAAAAAGCCGGTGTATTTTCAACTAATTCTTTAGATAACACCATATTAGCTAACGCTTGGAAGTTTATTTTGCTTTGTTCTTTGGCTATTTTATAGTATGTTTCTTCGGCAAGTTTTGTATCACCCTGAACGTTTGGTGTTATTACTATATTTGTAACGTTTTTATCGGATAATAATTTTGCTATTGCTTCGGTATGGAAACCACCGGCAACAACAAAATATAATTCTTTTGCCTGTGAAAGAGAATTCATTGCTTTTTCAAGGTCGGTTGCACCTTCAACGGAAGTTAAATTTTCACTTCCTTCCAAACTTGCGTCCATATTTGATATAAAATAATCGTTTCTGTGTAAGTTTATTTCATAAAATTTATCTGCGGTTTGTTCATATTCCGCAAGTGCTTTTACAAGTCTGTTATCAATATATTTAACCCACAAACTTTTAAATTTTTCTATATTTTCTTTATAATAATTCAAATCATCAGCTGTAACTTTACCTGAAAGATACGCTTTATAATAATTAACAAAATTTGAAAGGAATATTACTTCTTCTTCGGCTCTGTTTACGGCAAATCTGTCGTTAATTTCATCTTTAAAATTTTGTTCTTCCGTAATAAGTTCAAGCGGATTTATTCTTTGTGTAAGTTCAATATATTCAAAAAACTGTTCCAAATTAGGAAAATTTTGAGCAATTTCAAGGTTATATTTTCTTGAAAGTTTTATTATATAGCCATATAACTTATCCATTTGTTGAAAGTTTTTTGTTCCTTCAAGAAGCATTTTATATGCACCGTAAGGAAGAACTTCTTTAAGCTTTAAAACAAGAACCTGAAGTTCGTTTGTTATTTTTTCATAATTTAAAGTTCTTTGTTTTTCCATTAAATTGATATATAAAGAAAGGTTTTCATAAGAATTAATATCAACACCGAGTTTATCGGCATATTTTTTCATAAGAGAAAAATATTTTTTAGGTGTTGTTATACCTGAAACATAATCTTTTGACAACTGTTCTATTTTTTTCTGTTGTCTGTTATAATAGTCGTTTTGAAGTTTTTTTACACTGCTGTCAATTTCTTTAAAATAAATATCTAAAATTTCCTGGTTTGTAACAATTAAACCGAACCTTTTTAAATTATCAAGATATTCGTTTTTACTTTCCAAACCTTTTATTATTTCGGTTTTGCCACTTTTTGCACTGTAATATTCGGCACCCGTTAACCTTCCGGCATTTAACAAACTTTCAATTATTGTATCTTTTAATTCTTCATTTTTAACGGAAGTAAGCCATTTTGTGCTGACATTTCCGTAAGCACCTTCAACATATACATTTTTTACACCGTATTTGTTATCAAACATTTCTATTATATTACTGATGTTTTTCTGAACACCTGCGTGGCTGTGTAAATCTTGTATATTTATTACGATTTTATCACTGTCTTTAAAATTAACGGAGGAAATTTTTCCGTAACTGTAAGGGAGTTCAAAATCCGAAAATATTTGTTTAAATTGAGTGGCTGCCCTTGCACCGTCTGCAACCATAACGGCTGCCTGGCCGTAAACTGCCGTTAATAAAAAGCAGTTTACAACAACTATAGCCGTTACTTTTATAAAAGTCATAGAAAGTAACCAACTATAAGTGTTGTTACATAACAATTTAAACTTATCCTTGATTTTTATACCTGATAAATTTTTAAATATTTTCATATTTCCCCCTTTTTTTGCATTTCGTATAAAAATGCAAATAGCTTGGCTTGATACTTCAAGCCAAGCTAATACAAGTATTTTTTAATTTAATATTATTATAGTTATCCGACGATGTATTCTTTTTTATAAGAAACATCATCAATATAAACAACATTATATTTAACGACATAAATTCTTTGCAAACTTTGGAAAGATCTTCAAACAAAACAGGATAAGCACAAATTTTGTCCGTAACAGCGGCGGAAACATTTTTTACTTTACCGACACTTCTGTTTAATAACGAACCAAAAGAAACATCTGCCGGTAAAACAGAAAAAGAAGATGCCTCTTTCGAAGTTTTTTCCTGTTTATTTTTACTCTGCGATTCATTTGTATTTTCTGCATTTTCCGCTTGGGCAAAAAGACTCGAAATTATATTCATTGTAACAGTTGCCAAAGAGAAAAAATGATTAATTGCAGTATCAGCCGATATATTTATTGTTTTCATAAAAGAAAAATCGTACTTAACCGGAACAAACTCAATTGAACCGAGCGCAATACAAGCAAGAAGAACACAAGCCAAAGACTTGTGCATAAAACGAACATTCAAATTGGAAAATACATTTAAAATATTCTTCATACTTTACACTCTATTATAAATTATAACTCATATTTAAAATTTTGTCAAGAAGTAAAATATTTTTCTAAAGCTATTCTATTTGTTTTTCTAAGTATTTTGTAAAAGTCAATAAAGGTTCTATCCTTAATTGATCTTCAAAACCTTTATACTCCTTTCTATATTTTTCAAAAGTATCCACAAGTTTATATAATTCAACGTTGATATTCAATAAACCTTGACTAAATTCATAATAATTAATATAAGAATTAATCGAGCTCCAATCAGCAATATCCCCTTCAGCAAAAGATAATATTTTTTTTATAAAATTAACACCCGGTTCTGAATTCAACCTTAAAATTACCCACTGCTTTTCATTCCTTAATATTGTTAATTCTTTCGTTTGATTATTCCATGTTCCCAGCAATCTTCCATTATCATAAATATTATTTGAAACTATCCTATCATTATATGTTAAATATACAAATTGAGAACTGGCATTAAACCACTGAGTTGTCTGTGTTTTTGTATCATAAACATATCTTAATACCTTTGCAGGATTGTCGGGTGTTTCCCAGTCAAGAGGAACATCCCATTCATAAATTTTAAGAACACGAGGATCATTAGGAGCATCACTTAACTTTATATTCTCTGTGGAATCATCATTTGCAGCTGTGTAATACATTTTATTGTTCTTATAATAAGTTCTTGTATTATTTTCTAAATTTATAACATATTTTATGTTACCTTTACTATCATATTCATACTTTTCGGTTATTTTATAAAAGTGTGTTTCCATGTTACCGTTAAAATCATTTTCTACTTCCTTTCTTATAAAATTTACACCTTCAATACCATTTGGAACAAAATAATAAAAATCTTCTTGTTCTTTTGTTTTAGGATTAATTTCAGTTCTTATAACATAGTCTTTATCCACATCCAAAGAACTTGTACCATTTTTTATTGCTTTTACTTCATCATCAGTTAATCTTTCAACTATTTCCGAACCACAGACGAAATCTATTCTGTTATCTGAAGAAGGATCGTATTGAACAAATTTATGAGTTGTCGTTAATGCTCTACCAGCTCTATCGTAATAAGTTACATCACCAAAACTTTCATCTGATCCCATAGCAACTGTGTATAGTAACCTTGAACCATCATAGTAATATTTTTTTATTAAGGCACCCATATCGTTTCTTTCTTCCATAGCTTTTCCGTTTTCATAATATGTTACACTTTTATCTTTTGTATTCAAAACATGGGTTAAAATTTTATTTCCATTTTTATCTTTTTTATAAAAATATTCAGCCACAGTAATTCCATTACTATCAACCGTTTTTGAAACTAAACCATCTTTGTCATAGTACATAATATTATATGATCTTGATACTTCCACACTACCATCACTATTCAAATGATCTATTGAATTTGTATAAATTTTCCTCGTAACTAAAATTTTAGCATCGGCTTTATTATTTAAATTTTTAATTTCCAATATACTTTTACCATCTTCACTTATTTCATAACTTATATCATCATATTGACATGTAGATATAACATAGCCACCTCCGCCAAAACCCATGGCAATAGTTCCTTTTTCCCTACCGAAAGAATCATACAAAGTTTTTTCCTGAGTAAGTTCATTTACAACTGCCGAAATCGTTTTTCCAAACTTATCATAATAATATGATTTTGTAAGATTTCCGTATTCATCATACTCAGCCTTTGTCGAACCACTAGCATTCTTTGTTTTATAACCTGTTATTTCACCTTTATCATTTTTAACTACTGCAATATTTTTTCCTTTTATACCTTCTTCTGTGGAAAGAAGATTATTTTCTTTATCGTATGTTTTTGTTACATTACCCACTGAAACAATCTTTATTCCATTATCCAACTGTTGAACTTGCATTTTACCGGCAAAAGTCACTTTACTACCATCTTGCTTAGTCCCCGTAGTAGGAGGACGATTAAGAATATTATTATTATTCATCTTGTCTACGGTCTCAAAGGGTTGAATAGCAGATACAGGTTGACCAACAGCCATCCCTTTATAAGGATCTACAGAGTTAAGAAAAGAAGCATCAGGATAGATATTTGTGCTACTTAAGAACAATATCATTAATACCAAAACTTGAATTTTTTTCATACTTATACCCTCCAGCACCCTCCTATACACTCTTTCTCTACACTAATTATAGCACAATTATTTGAATTTTGGTAGTAACAAATGTGAAAATTTTGTGAAATTTTATATAAGTTTGTTGTAGTCGGAATCATAAACTTCATAAATTTCAAAAATAGTTTCACCAACTACAGTAGGCATGTCATCTACAAATGGAAGTTCTCTACCTAAACAAATTATTTTTTGATTTGCAAAATTTTTAATTTTATCTTTTCCTATAAGCATAACCTTATCACCGAATTCATCATTTAAAATTGCAACCTCTTTCATGTCGCCTTTTAAAGTTTTTCTGTTTTCCAATGCAAGAGTACCTCTCGTTACATCAAATAATAAGGATTTATTTAAAGCAGCATTAACCATAATTCTTATTTTGCTTTTCTTCAAAGCTTTTTCTTGTTCAACATCAACATCAACAGAAGAATCTAAATTAACTTTCTCTTCATTATTAGAATTTACTTGTTCGGATTGCTCAATATTTTCTGTTTTCTCAAGATTTACTATTTTTTCAACGGATATGTAAAGTCTAACAGGATTACCATCTACGGTTACATCTCCCTCCGGCATTTTCATTTTTCCGGTTACAGAAACTTTATGTTCTAAATTATTATTTTTATCTTCTTCAGATATATCTTCAATAATATAAAACATTTTATTATCTCCAGCCAAGTATACTTCTCCTTGTGAAGATAATTTTAATGTTCCATTTACATTGAATAAAACATATGACGTTTTATATTTAGGTGAATTTTGCCATTTATTTCTCATATATTTAGTAACCAGTATAGGACCTACAGCAACAAGAACAGCCAAAATAAAAATAACAACACCGAATATTATCCATTTATTTTTTTTATCCATTATTTAAAATACCCCCGATAAAATAAAACACCTTTTACAATTTTGTAATATTATAGTTATTTTATGAAATAATTGCAATAAAAATTTGCAAAGCAAATTTTTTAGCTGAGCCAGAAAATGCTTTGCATTTTCTTAGCTGAGCCGGGAACATTGTTCCCTCAGCCGAGAAGCCGAGGATTTAAACGACAAACGGTAAAAAACTTAACGGTAATTTATAATTTAGAATTTAAAACATGAAACTCCCCGAACGTAAATTCGGGGAGTTTTATAATAATTCTATACATCAAAAACCGCTTTGCGTTTTTTTTATTTTATTAACATACTTGTAAATGATTTTACAACAAATACAAGTGATATTACAAAAAATACTATTGCACAAACTATACTTATTGTTGAAGGAACAACCAATGCAAGTTCCAATGCCAACAAACCGAACAATGTTGTAAATTTAATAATAGGGTTTAAAGCTACCGATGATGTATCTTTAAAAGGGTCACCTACGGTATCACCTACAACGGTTGCCTTATGAAGTTCGGAACCTTTTTCCCTCATATCAACTTCAACAATTTTCTTTGCATTATCCCATGCACCGCCGGCATTTGCCATAAATATTGCCTGGAACAAACCGAACAACGCTATTGAAATTAAATAACCTATAAAGAAATACGGTTCAATAAATGCAAAAGCTATTGTCGAGAAAAATATAACTAAGAACAAATTGAACATACCTTTCTGTGCATACTGTGTGCAAATTTCCACAACTTTTTTACTTTGTTCGGTCGATGCTTTTGTAACACCGTCAAGTTTCATATTATCTTTAATATATTCAACAGCTTTATATGCACCGCTTGTAACGGCATGGTTTGATGCACCGGTAAACCAGTAAATTACCGCACCGCCTGCAATTAACCCCAATAAAAAAGGAGCATGTAACAATGAAAGACTTTCGGAAACGGCTGATATTCCCCTTTCATTCATTAACGTAAAAATAATTGAGAATATCATTGTTGTTGCACCTACAACCGCAGTTCCTATCAAAACAGGTTTTGCGGTTGCTTTGAAAGTATTTCCCGCACCGTCATTTTCTTCCAAAGTTATTTTTGATTTATCAAAATTAGGTTCAAAACCGAAATCCTTTTTAATTTCTTCCTTAATGTTAGGAACGTTTTCAATTAATGAAAGTTCATATACCGATTGTGCATTGTCGGTAACAGGTCCGTAAGAATCAACTGCAATTGTTACAGGTCCCATTCCCAAAAAGCCGAAAGCAACAAGCCCGAAAGCAAAAACCGCCGGGTATGACATAAGTTCGGAAAAACCGGTTAAAGAACTTATCGCATAAGCTATTGCCATAAGAAGTATTATAACAAGCCCCATCCAATAAGCACTGAAATTACCTGACGTTAACCCGGCTAAAATATTTAATGATGCACCACCGTTTTTAGATGAATTAACAACGTTTTTTACAAAAGAACTTGTTGTGGATGTAAATATTTTAACAACCTCAGGAATAATTGCACCGGCCATCGTTCCGCAAGTAATAATTATTGAAAGTTTCCACCAAAGTCCGTTTGCCAAATCGCCTATAATCAAATTGGAAACAACAAATGTTAATATTACAGAAACTACCGAAGTAATCCAAACAAGAGATGTTAAAGGAGCTTCAAAGTTCATTTTATCCGCATTACCGTATTTTGCTTTTGCCAAAGCACCGTTTATCCAATAAGAAACGGCACTTGCTATAAGCATCATAAGTCTCATTACAAATATCCAAACAAGAAGTTTTACCTGTGTTTGCGGTTCCCTAACGGCCAATACGACAAATGTAACCAAAGCAACACCAGTAACACCGTAAGTTTCAAAACCGTCTGCTGTAGGGCCGACGGAATCGCCTGCATTATCACCGGTACAATCGGCAATAACACCGGGGTTTCTTGCATCATCTTCTTTAATATTGAAAACAATTTTCATTAAGTCCGAGCCGATATCGGCAATTTTTGTAAAAATACCGCCGGCAATTCTTAATACGGATGCACCCAAAGATTCACCTATTGCAAAACCGATAAAACAAGGACCTGCAAGGTTACCGGGAACAAAAACCAATATTATAAGCATAACAAAAAGTTCTATACTTATAAGCAACATACCGATAGACATACCGGATTTTAAAGGTATTGCAAATGTAGGAAAAGGTTTTCCTTTCAAACTTGCAAATGCCGCTCTTGAATTTGCAAAAGTATTAATTCTCATACCGAACCATGCAACCGCATAACTTCCCAAAATACCTATAATACTGCAAAGAATAATAATTGCTATTTTATAAAACTCAAAACCCGTATTTGCAAAATAAACGGCTATTATTACAGCAAGCAAAACTTCCAATATGATAATAAACTTACCTTGTGTTACAAGATATGTTTTACATGTTTCATAAATCAACTCGGAAACTTCAAGCATTGATTTGTGAACAGGTAAATTTTTAATGGATTTGAATTGAATAAAACCGAAAATCAAGCCGAACACACATACCAAAAGACCGAGTTTTAATAATGCGGCACCGCTGATTCCGCCAAGAAACGATACGGAAGATAAATCCGGCAACATAAGATTTGCTTCCGATGCAAATGCGGAAACCGTTGCAACAAAAGTCAATACCAACGACAACAACATCCCTCTAAACTTAGCCAACATTTTTTTCTCCTTTTAATTTAAAATAATTAGAGTAATTATATTATTTAAGAGAATTATTGTCAATGAAGAATTTGCAAAAACAAATTCAAATACACCTAACGGAAATATGTTTTTATTTATTCGATAAAAAAACGGAAGACGATGAAAAAGCACGATATGTTCTAAGCAATATTTTATTACTCATTGCTTGTTGAGGGCAATAAGATACACACCTTAAACAAAAAATACACTTATTGCCAAATTCCGGAAATTCTTTTATATTGATGTTGCCCAAAGGACATATTTCAGCACACATACCGCATGCATTACACTTTGTTTTATCTGTTTTAAATTTCATTATTTTTTTTGCAAGTTTAGTATTCCATAATTTTGTAGTAATAAAACTTGAAATAAAAAAAGAAACGGAAGAAAAAAAATTGTTTTTTCTGACATAACCTTTTGAATTAATTATTCCTTTAACATATTCTTCAACTTTTACAAAAGTTTTTTCTATTCTTTTTTTGTTTGCTTTATCCGATCTGACAAGTAAAAAATTATTAGGCATTATAAAACCTTTTGCGCCTATAACTTTATAATTTTTATTTTCCAATATTTTTGCAATATGTGCTATCATACCGCAAGAACTGTCACCCATCGTAGTAAACAAAAAAACTTTTGTTTTATTACCGTCAGGTAAATTATCTATCCAATTTCTGACAAAAGGATATGTATTCCAAAAAGCGGTTGTAAAACCTATACCCACGGTTGTGCCGAGCTTTATATCACGCGGTTGAACATGTTCCATTTTATCAACGGAAGCAATACAAGAATTTTTATTAAAAACTTCAGCAATTTTATTTGCAACCATCAAAGTGTTTCCCGTACCCGAAAACACATAAATACTTACTGCCATAAAAGCACCTTAAATTTTACTTTAAAAATTTTAATCTTGAACTTTTTTTTCGGAAATTCCGCCGGCATTACCGAAACCTCTTAAAGTTCTTTTTACTATATCTCTTGATAATTTTTCCCAAATTTGAACCCTTGCCTGATCTTCGGTCATTCCGCCGAAACCCACTTTAACCGAATCCGCATAAATTTGAATACCTTCCATATTCGGCTCAATCCACAAAGTAACATTTTCGTGCTTATCAACAAAATAAGCATTTATCAAAATCCATAATTTATATTGTTCGGTAACCATATTTGCATCGTAGGTTAAAGGTTGTAATACATATCTTTTTATTTCGCAAACCAAAACACCGTCGGCTTCACCCTCGGAAGAAACAACGGAAAGCCGACCGTCTTGCATAAATTCGTCTATTATTTGTTTTGTAAATTTATCTTCCAAACCGTATTGATTTGTATTGTTTACAACCGGTCTTATATAAACTTTTTGTATATAAGAAGGCAGTAATTGAGGCGCAGGGTCATAAGGTGCGGCACATGCAAACAAAAACAAAACCGATGAAACAAATAATAAAATTAATTTTTTCATAATAAATTTTCTCCAAAAAATTTTAGCCGATAAACCGATAAGATGAACAGTTTCAGCTTTAAACTCTCAGCGCTCAGCTGCCGTTTTAACGACCACATTTATAATTTTTAACTTTATATAAATAAACTTAACTATATTTTTATTCTCAAACAAAGGTTTTAATTTGGCATCATTTAAAACCGCATTTTTAACAGCTTGTTCGTCATAAGAAACATCAACACTTATTTTTCCTCTTAATTTACCGTTTATTTGAACGGGAATTTCAACGGTATCCTGCCTTATATATTGTTCGTCAAATTTCGGCCACACGGCAGTTGAGATACAATTTTTATTACCAAGTATGCTCCAAATTTCTTCACACAAATGCGGCGTAAACGGAGATAATAACAAAACTATCGTTTCATAAACTTTTTTTGATAATCCGTCATCATTTGAATGATGTTTATACGTATACATTACATTAACAAGTTCCATTACCGCAGATATCGCCGTGTTAAATTGATGTTTTACGGAAATATCTTCGGTAACTTTTTTTATACATACATGCATTGCTCTCAATAATTCCTGTTTATCCTTATCGGTTGCCGCAACGGAAGATTTTGTATTTACCAAATCCTGCAATCTCCAAACTCTGTTTATAAATCTCCAACAACCTTCAACACCGTCACTTGACCAATCAAGTTGTTTTTCCGGAGGTGCGGCAAATAATATAAATAATCTTGCCGTATCGGCTCCGTATTTTGAAACTATTTCATCGGGACTTACAATATTTCCTTTTGATTTGGACATTGCACTACCGCCGAGCGTAACCATACCTTGTGTCAATAAATTCATAAACGGCTCATCACTTTTAACAAGCCCCATATCTCTCATTATTTTATGCCAAAATCTTGAATATATTAAATGCATACAAGCATGTTCTATTCCGCCGACATACTGGTCAACCGGCAACCAATAATTTGCCTCTTTTATATCAAAAGGAGCTTTGTCATTTTTGGCATCCGTATACCTTGCATAATACCAAGATGAATCTACAAAAGTATCCATGGTATCGGTTTCTCTTTTTGCAGGTCCGCCGCATTTCGGGCAAACGGTATTTACAAATTTTTCATCGGACTGTAAAGGAGATTTACCGTCATTTGTAAATTTAACATCCGTCGGAAGAACAACCGGCAAATCTTTTTCATCTACCGGAACTATCCCGCATTTAGGACAATGAACCATAGGAATAGGCGTTCCCCAACATCTTTGCCTTGATATAAGCCACTGCCTTAATTTATAACTTGTTGTTCTTTTTCCCCAACCTTGTTCTTCAACCCATAAAGGCATTTTTACTCTTGCATCTTGTGAAG